>LQHI01000066.1 GCA_001515185.1 Hadesarchaea archaeon DG-33
CGAATTAGGACGGAAACCGCCTTGGGGTTCTTGCACTCTTCGATGAAGACCAATTTGTCTTCACCGATCTTGCGCTCTTCGACGAGGCGAGCTCTGCCGAGGTCGCTGGATGCAAGTTCATCGAGGTTGGATGTCACCCGGGCGCCCGTCGCCTTCGCGAGTTTCTCCATGTCCGACGACTTGATTCTCCGTATGGCTAAGACGCCTTCCTTGGTGAGGAAGTACTGCGCGACGTCGTCGATGCCTCGTTGGCAGAGGACCACGTTGGCGCCGGCCTCGACGATTTTGCTAACCATCTCTTTGAGCATTCGGGATTCTTCGTCGAGAAAGGCCTTCATTTGGCTGGGGTCTCGTATCCGGATTTCCGCGTCCATTTCCGTCTTTTCGATTTCGAGGGCGCTGTCTAGGAGAGCGATCTTGCCGTTTTCAACTCGTTTGGGCATATCAGAGTGAACGACTTCCTTGTCGATGATTATGCCCTTAATCAGCTGGGTATCCAGGAGGCTCTTCCCCGTCTTCTTGATCACCTGAATGTCATCTTTATCCGCCGTCATCGCACCGTCTTTGGATTCAGCGATCTGCTTGACGGCGTCGATGGCGATGTCAGCGAAGTGGTCGCCTGCCAGCCCGATGATTTTACTGCGCATCGAGGTGGTGGCGATCTTCTTAAGGGTCTCCCTGTCATCCAGGTCCACGTCGACGGTAACGTCCTTCAGGATCCGAATGGCTTCTTCAGCCGCCTTTCGGTAACCCGCGACGACGGTGGTCGCATGTATGTTTTTTTCCAAGAGTTCTTGAGCCCGCTTCAGGAGGTCCCCAGCGAATACGACGGCTGTGGTGGTTCCATCTCCCACCTCGTCGTCCTGGGTCTCAGCCACCTCAACCATCATCTTGGCCGCGGGGTGCTCCACATCGATCTCCTTCAGGATTTCGTGTCCATCATTGGTTATCGTGAGGTCACCCAAACTGTCAACCAGCATTTTATCCATGCCTCTCGGGCCTAAGGTGGCTTTCACCACTTCCGCGATTATGCGAGCGGCCTGGATGTTGGCGTTTTGGGCTTCTTTTCCAGTCCTTCGTCTGGATCCTTCTTTCAGAATCAGAACGGGCTGGCCTCCTAAGCTGCCTTGTATAGCTGTAGCCACTTCTTTTTCCTCCGAATAATTTCTAACTAGGTGAAAAACAAAAATTCACACTAATATAAGTATTTTTCGCAAACCCACGCGTAACCCCGAATCCCGTCCACGCCAGGGAAGGGGTAAATAAAAAGGGTCGATCGGACGGTGGAGCGTGGAGCGGTTATCGGATGATCTTGGTGGCAGCAATTCGAATATCTACGTCTTTCACAGTCTTCCTGTGAGCGTGAACCGTAAAGTCTAAGGCTTCTTTCGCGATCCTCACGCCAAGCTCTTCCAGCACCTTCTTCAGTTCTATTGCAGCGCCTTCACTGACTCGCGCGGCCCCCGCTTTTTTAATGAGGCGGTGCATAGGGGCAAGCTGTAAATCTCCTTTTTTCGGCATACAAATCACCTCTATTGACCATGCTGATGAATGAAATAATATGTATGTAAAAGAGGTTATAAATCTTAAGGCGGCAAATGAGGCCTCGAAGCGCCAGAGCCGCAACCACACAAGTACGCCCGACACCGTACTTACGCGGGCAGCCATAGACGCATAAGCGGGTCCCGTACCAGCTAAACCAACAGCTTTAGATGGAAGAACAAGCGTAGTGTCTTCACCACGAATGATGGCGGATACGATTATGGGAGGAAAGAAGGAGCCGATGGAACGCGTGTTACAGACGCTGCGGGAGTGCCGGGGCGCTGTCGCCGTACGGGTTCTGGCAGAGGAGGAGAAGAAGGCGCTTTTTGAGCTGGAAAGGAGGGTCGAGGACAACATCGTCTTCGGCATGTGTAAATCGCGAAACGACGGGGTCCGAGAAGCGCTTCAACGGGAGTTCACGGTGGCCATAGTGATTCAGTCCTCCATCTTTCAGTACCCCCATCACCCCCACATGAGCCTCAGGTATGACGATCAGGTTTTAGGCGAGTCGATCACCGACAGGGAAAAGCGTGAAGAGCTGAGGAACAACGCCTCGAACTTTTTCCTCTGGGACGACTTCGTCGTCTATATGAAGAAGCTTCCCCGAGGCCGAGAGGCGAGGGAAAAAATGAGAATGATATTCCATCCCAGAGAGCCCCTCCAGCTCAGGGGCGTCCCCTGCGTCGCAAACAGCGTCTTCGGGACGCCGTCAACGGAAGGCGACGCGCTAATCAAGAGAGTGATGAACCTTCAGGGCGAAGACGCACAACTGGGCACGTGTTTACTCGGCTTCAACTTACACCGATGACCCGCCCCCCTCCTCAGCCATCAACCCACCTGCCACGGGTAGTCGAGTAACTGGCGTCTAAGGAAGCTGAGCCAGGGGCTGGACAGAGATAGGGAGAACGAAGCACCCAGATCAACGAACGGGATGAAGCCCGTTAGATTCAACGATGCCGTTCAGAAGATACCACGCATATTCGCGTTTGCCCGACGTAAACCAGACCAAGTTGCCGCGTTTGATGACGTCGCCGAGGAGGTGGGTCCCAACCCCGAAGGTGAAGGCGTCGTAGAAATGAAGGAGCAGGGGCTGGGAAAGCCCGTAGTAGTAGATGGGGAGGTAGAGGAGAACGGGTAGGAGCAGGGAGTGCGTTAGGGGATTTCGATGGCCAAAGCGAGGAATCACTCTGTCAAGAGCCCAATCGACGTCGGGGAAGAGGGCGCCCACCATCGCCATGAGACAATAAAACGCGAAAAACGGGGAGAATAAGAGTTCAGGGCCACGGGACACGTATCGCACGCTGAGCAGGTAAAGGAGAACCGCAAGCATTAAGTGTCCTCGTACCCGCATCGATCCCCCGTCCTCCGCCACAATCTATACTCGGCATACACCTTCCTCTGCCTAAAAGGCTTATCATCCTGCACCAAGAGCCATCACCGTAGTGAAGGCACGAAACGGTCTGGAAGAGACAAGCCCACGTAGACAAAGAGTCTTTGGTAGGACCGTAGAAGCCCCCTCCTTCAAGTCGTTGGATAAGAATTCTTGACGATGGTTATGACCAGCCACATCAAGAATGCTCCATGGGAAAGAATAAATTTGAGCTAAGGGTCTTCATTAGTGTGCCGGGGTAGCTCAGCCTGGTTAGAGCGCTGGACTCATAGAGACAACATAGGCGCTTCCCTCTGGAGACATCCAGAGATCCGGGGTTCGAAAGCAGCCGCCGAAAAGCCCCGCCTCGGCACTCCTTTCTCAGACAACGACGCCTCTACGCCACCACAACTACGCCAATCGATGACGCCTCATGGGCTGGTTTCCCCCACGGTTAAGTCGCTTCCAGCTCATAAGGCTCAGCCATAGACCGAGGTCAAACGCGATTACCCCGTAATCCACGTAAAGCTTAAAGAGGAAAATGACGCTCTACAACTCGTTGGAAAAGCCTCGACGCCTCGGTAGCTCAGCTCGGTCGGAGCGGCGGCCTTGTATGACGAGGAAAGGAAAGCCGTTGGTCGCGGGTTCGAATCCCGCCCGAGGCTCCAACCCACCCACCATCCCAACCGATCACCCTTTTTGCCTCGGCTCTCTGTCTCCAATTGCCTTCGATCCCGAAGGCTTCTAGCTAGCTACCCAACCGAGAGTTTCGGCATATTTCTTTCTGTGAATGCTAGCTAGGTAGCTTATTCGATTCTACTCAGTTTTCTTCTTCCGAGGTAGAGGAAGGTGATTCCCAACAGCCAGATTACGGTATTTTGAAGTAATAGAGTATTAAAGATGCCCCAGTCAAGAACGACCATGGAGCCGATAAACACGCCGATCGACGCAACCATCGCGATGTTGGCATTCAACATCAGACTGCCCATCTGATCACGGGTACTGTCTGAGAACTGAGGTTTCAGAAGCGCTAAGCCCAGAGCGAGGGCCACGTTCGCTGCAACCAATAGCGTAATAAGCACAATGTAAGCCATAAACGAGACAAACGAGGCTTGGAAGACACGGGTTAACGAAACAATCGTGATGCCTGCTGCTACCGGAACTGCCACTAGCCAGCCTTGTATCAACTTCGCCTTCACAAACCGTCCTACGCCACCCGGCGTTTTCTTATAAATGAAGAGGCTCTCCTTCCCATGCACAGCGACTTGACCAACTATGAACACGGCCAGAAAAGGAAACAGAAACTGGGCCATGACGAGGGAACCTTCAGGATCGGTATCCCCTTGCACAAAAAAGACATTCACCATCACGAAGATGGCCAAAATGTAGGCGATCCGTGACAGATTTTCCAGCCGTCGCCCATAATCCTTAAAGACGGATACAAGGAGCGTGCCAAAGGATTTGCCACCTCCCAAAGTTTTCACAGCTTTATAGAAGAAACCGTCCGTTTTAGCCATAGAAGCTGTGAAGGTGGTGGGCTCAATGCTATACGCGCGACTAGCCGTTTTCGTGCCCAACCACAACACCCCTATAAAGAAGACAAGGAGGCCACCGAATCGGGTTAGCATCTCAAACCCAACTGCACCAATGTTCCCAGGGTGGGATGCGAAGCTGAGGATAAGCTCCGCACCCCAAGAACTCGGAAACAGACTGAGAATGGCTTTCACCATTCCACTTGCTCCGGGATCGGCAAGAGCTTCCAGTAGGCCTCCACCCATAATGGCGTACATTACTGCGACCATGGGCAAAGCCAAGACAAGGGATAGGGCTTTTCCAATGTCCCTTCCACGGGCGGATGCCGCAAATCGTGTCCGTACCACAGCCGCGATCACGGTGCCAATCCAGAGCGCTGAAAGAAGCGTGACCACGAATATAATCACGGTGAGTCCGATCTGCAGCATGTCCAGTCCTAGTGGGCTGAGAGCTGCGGTGAAAAAGCCAGCAATGACCGCGATGGCAATAGCATAGAACGGTGTAACACCGAGAAACTCGCCGAGCAGAACATCACTGGGCTTGATGGGGGCGGCGAGGAAGATCTCCACCTGTCCTACTTCCATCCCCTGCAACGTGTAGGTGATAGGGAGGATAAGGAGGTAGATAAAGAATAAGAACATGATGATTGGTATCATTACTACGGCTACTTGGGACAGGATGAACGCAATAAAGTCGTCGATGAAGAGGCTGACGACGGCTGGAGCAATGAACGCCACATAGACTCCAAGCAAGCCGATAACCAGAATGGGAAAGTACGGTCTGATTTTCCGTATATGGTTTATGCGGATACGGTATTCGTTCCTCGCGATCACGAGCCACTTAGGGATTGGCACCTTTCTGCTCCCTCCATGCCAACAGCTCCTTCTCCTCCACACCTCCCGTTAAGTTAATGAATGCTTCTTCTAAAGTCCTTGTTTCCGTCTGAGCAATGATGTCGTCTATTGTGCCCACCGCGATGAGCCTACCTTGGTCGATGACGCCTATCCGATCACATAGCTCTTCCACGATGGGTAAAATGTGGCTACAAATGAAGACGGTCTTTCCAGCACTTTCGGCCAGCTTCTTGATCAGGTCCTTCACCATAAGGGCAGCCCTAGGATCCAGCATTGAAGTGGGTTCGTCGAAGAACAGGAGGGGAGGGTCATGGATCATAGCTGCAGCGATCAAAACTTTTTGCTTCATCCCCCGGCTGTAACCTTCGAGCAGGTAGTCGCGCCGGTCATATAACTCAAACAGCTTTAGCAGGTCATCTATTCTTTCAGATAATATGTTATTGGGTACATCATAGAGAGCTCCCATAAACTCTAGGAATTCGTATGCGCTGAGTTTCTCGTATAAACCAGGCGACTCAGCAAGCAAGCCGGTAATCCGCTTCACCTGAGTTTCCTCTTTGAGAATGTCATAGCCATTTAGGCGAACAGTCGTCGTCTTACCAGCGCCATTTGGACCAAGCAGACCAAAAGTCTCGCCCTCGTAGACTTCAAGATCTAACGCCTCGACTGCCTTGATCTCGCCACCCTTACCATAATGTTTGGACAAATTGTCTGTCCGAATAACAATGTTCATTGAACATTCATCCTAATTAGTATGAGATTGCATCAAACTGAAAACAGAAGCTATTAAGCATTTCCTAATTGGGATATACGCTTAAGAGTCTTATAGAGTAGAATTTTGAAATGAAAATACCACATCCAATATTTTGTAAAAAATGTTAGCCAAAGTATCAAGACATAGTAGTGCCCATTAGTTATGATTGTTTAGGTGCTTTTCTACATCAAGTTCGAATCCCGCTCGAGGCTCCAAATCCGCTACATTTTACGCATTTTTTCGGCTGTTTTCGGATATGAACTCGCTATTTATTAGGCAAAAACCAAGATCTCAAGCAGCCCAAGTCGTTTCTGTCATTGAATGCATTCAATATTAGTTAGGCAGTTAACTAGCTAAAAACCACAGCTCCCCGCCGTCAAATGCAACACTTTGTTAGGTTTTGTTATCATGCTCCATAGTTATTACCAGCTTTCCTTGGTGGTGTCCTTCTTCAAGATACCGCAGAGCTTCAGGAACCTCACCTAACGGGTAACGTCTATCTATAACAGGTACGACCTTCCCGACTTCAAAAAGCTCTTTCAGAAAAACCAAATCTTCTTTTATATTTGGTTTCGACATCACGATACCCATTTTCTTAGTTCCAATCCTTGAAATCAATGGTCCTAAGAGCAGCGCTTGGAAAATTGCAGTCGTGGAACCTCCGACATAGACAAAAATTCCCTGAGGACTCAAAGCACGCTTGTAATCGAAAATCGAACGATGTGCCACAACATCAAGAATCAGGTCATAACGCTGTCCACTTTTGGTGTAATCTTCTTGCGTGTAATCAATGACGTGGTCTGCCCCAATCGAGCGCAGCATGTCCAATTTCCCGGTGCTGTCCACGCCTGTCACTTCAGCCCCGAATGATCTGGCAAGCTGCACCGTAAACGTACCCACGCCACCACCCGCACCATTAATCAGAACCTTTTGTCCTGGCTGAATCGGTCTTTTATCGCGAAGATTATGTAGGGCGAGAACTGCCGCTTGGGGATAGGTCGCTGCTTCCTCGAAGGTCATACTGCCCGGTTTCAACGCTAATGCATTTTCAGGAGCACAGACATACTCGGCAAAAGCGCCAAAACCGCACACGGATAGGTCTCCCAACACCTCATCACCTAGCTGAAACTGCTTGACGTTTCCGCCAACCGATTCAACCCGACCCGCTATGTCAGATCCGAGTATCTTGTATTTTGGTTTTAGAAGTCCCACTAGGCGGACGGAGAAGAACACGCCTCTCAGGTTTTCCACGTCAGCTGCATTTACGGATGCCGCATGAACTTTCACCAGTACTTCATTGTCCTTGGGAGTCGGTGTGTCTACCTCTTTGAGCTGAAGAACATCCGGAGACCCGTATTTTGTGCATACAATCGCTTTCATTCTCATATCTAAGAATAATTTCTTTTAAAGGTAATAATAACTTGCCTCAAAAGTAAATCAGAAATTTTGGAATGCACGCGCATGACAGATATCTTATTGAACGAGCTAGCTAGCTTAACATAGCTAGCTAATCTCATAAAATTTAATTTTTACACGCGCTTATTGCGTTAAAACATAGGCGATGAATATGTCAAAGGTTCTTGTTATTGGTGGAGGTCTTGCTGGTTTATCAGCTGGGTGTTATTTACAGCTAAGTGGTTTTAAAACAGAGATTTTCGAGGCACATAGTAAACCAGGTGGTTTACTTACAGGGTGGTCCCGTAACGGGTACAATATTGATGGGTGTATTCATGGTTTTCTTGGTTCTTCTGAGAATCATCCATATTATTATATGTGGAATGAGCTGCTACCAATGGATGCGATTCAGTTTATTGATTATGAAAAAATGTATGTCTTCATGTTTGAGGATGGACAGGAATTTATAATTTATTCTGATCTAGATCGATTCCAAGAATATTTACTAGAATTATCAGCTGAGGACAAGGCCCTAATAAAGGAATTGGTCAATGATACCAAGGCTATTGGTAAACTTGATATGTCATTCATGATTAAGCCGAGAGAACTGTATGGCTTACTTGACTATATCTCGATGCTTCGAATGTTACCTGCTCTAAGGTTGATGAGAAAATGGAACAAAATTACGGTTGAGACGTTTTCTGAGAGAATTAACCATCCACTACTTAGAAAATCTGTAAGATATTTTCTCTCACCAGTACTAATGCATATGTTTGTGCATTCAGCCATGGATCAAAAAGTATCTGGATATCCCACTATTGGTTCTCTTGGGATCTCAAAACTTCTTGAAAAGAAATACACTGAATGGGGAGGTACGCTTCATACTCGATCCAAAGTCAATAAAATAATTGTTGAGAATAATACCGCCGTTGGCTTGACACTCCAAGATTATTCAGATGTGAAAGGTGACATAATCATCTCAGCTACGGACATCCATTCTACTGTGTATGAACTCCTAGAAGGGAAATATGTTGATGAAAAATTGCGTCAAGCTATGACAAAACTTCGTTTAAACTCTTCACGGTTACAGGTGAGCCTCGGAGTTTCAATAAATTCTCATGATATTCCCCATTCATTCAAGATAATTCTTGAAGAGCCAGTTAATATTGGATCTGAGAAACATCATTTTATTGACGTATTGTGTTATAATGAAGATACTAATGCAGCTCCTGCTGGGAAATCCCTCTTTATTATTCAAATCATAACTCGAGATTATGATTATTGGATTGATCTGAGGGCAACTGATCGAGTTGAATATGCTCGACAAAAAAAGAAGGTTGCAAATATTGTGATTTCTATTCTTGAGAAGAAGTTAGGTAGTTTAGACGGTAAAATTGAAATGGTGGATGTAACAACTCCCGCTACCTATTATAGGTATACGAATAATTGGAAGGGATCAATTCAGGGATGGGATCAGGAGAACCTGTTTCAAGGTAATCCTTTCAAGAAACAATTGAGTAAACTTGTAAATTTTTATCTCGCAGGTCATTGGGTTGAACCTGGGGGAGGCGTACCAACTGCTTTTAAAAGTGGAAGAGATGTTGCTCAAATAATCTGTAAAAAAGAGAAAAAAGAATTTATGGTGAGAATGTGAGCTCACGCACAAGCTACTAGCTAGTTAGATTTTGCTAATTGTAGATAAGCTAGCTAGCTTTAAATTTTTTCGGGATTTAATGTCATAAATAAATAACTGAAAGGGTATAAGTTATTACCAGAGACACGGTCTCCTCCAGACTACCATACTTTATTGTTGGATTTTAGCTAGCTAGCGCCGAATTGAATTAAAAGATGATAGATCGCATATCATCAACACGGCATTGTGATTTCCCGTCTTCTTGATTATCTCGGATAAAGCTTTTTCGCCTCGCTCTTTGTTTCGTACAACCATCACAACTTTTGCTCCTAAATTAGATAGAGCTAACGCTGTTTCGTTTCCGATTCCTGAGTTACTCCCCGTTACAATGCAGACTTTGTCTTTCATTTTTTACTCTACATCCTGTAATCCAAGATATAATTATGCAACGTATTCTTAACTCA
>LQHI01000067.1 GCA_001515185.1 Hadesarchaea archaeon DG-33
TTTTTGCCTGGGCTGGACTCGACTCCTGTGGAAACATCTACTCCATAAGGCTGCACTAACCTAATCGCCTCTTTAACGTTGGAGGGATTAAGTCCTCCTGCTAAAAACATTGGTTTACCCACAGCCTCACGAATTCGGCAGCTTAAGCTCCAATCGTGAGTGAGGCCGGTACCGCCTCCACTCGGCCCCTTCGTATCGAGCATTAAAAAATCGGCTATCCTAGCTGCCTCGATAGCCCGACTTATTATTTCCTGATGGCCCTCGACTTTCTGAGATATCGCAATAACCGAAATCAACTTTATACCAAGACGTTTTTTGAGTTTGAGGATCTCGTCTGCTGGAAAAGTGAAATGAAACTGAAGGTAATCGGGCTTCAACTCCCGCGCTATTCTCTCAACTTCGCCTAGATTTTTCGGCATGGCCACTGCAACTTTATCGACACCCTTTGACGCCGCAGCTAAGATTTGTTTCGCTTGCTCAATCGTCACTCTTCGGGGCGATTTTGGTATCTCGACAATTGTCCCGACCATGTCTACGCCCAGCGTACAGGCAACTCTCAAGTCCTCGGTATTTGTGAAACCGCATATTTTGACCTTCACCATGAGTTTACCTCGCATTCACGAACAATCGCGCCTGTTGTTCGATATTTCTCGACTTCATTAAAGAAGTTCCCACAAGCACAGCATCAGCGCCAGCATCGAGCACAAATTTAATATCGTTCGGCATGAGCATACCGCTCTCGCTCACAAGCACCACCTTATCAGGCACGAGAGGCGCAAGCCTAGCCGTGCGAGTGATGTCGACTTGCATGGTTTTTAAGTCACGATTGTTTATCCCCATCAGCTCAGCGCCAGCGGCAGACGCAAATTTCACCTGTTCCTCCTCATCAACTTCAACGAAACTTTCCATCCCAAGCTCACGCGTTAGATCAATGAAGTGCTTGAGGTCCTCCCCCAAAACTCCAGCTATCAACAAGACTGCGTCCGCGCCAAGCTCAACCGACTGATATAGCTGGTACTCGTCAACGATGAAATCTTTTCGCAGAACCGGCACGTCGACAGCTTTACGTATCTTTAGGAGGTAGCTTAAGTCGCCCTTGAAATATTTTGGCTCCGTTAGCACTGAAATAGCGATGACTCCCCCCCTGACCATCGCGCGTGAAACTTCAAACACATCAAGGTCAAGGTTGATATCGCCCATTGAAGGTGAAGCTCGTTTTATCTCCCCAATCAAAGGCACTTTAGGTGCGCTTTCGATGGCCTTGCGCAGGCTCCGCTTGGGAGACCTATCGATTTTCATTCTTGAGATTGGCTTTGCTTTGGCCTGCTTCTTGACGCGAACTCTAGCGTCTTCTACAATTTTCGCCAAAATGTTCAAATCGTAGCCTCCAACGCTTTTAATTTGTCCAAGTTGCCGCTCGTTGCTTCAATGAGTTGAACGAGTTTTTCGTAAGCACTACCGGAATCGATGGCATCTACAGCGACAGCAATTCCTTCGTGCAGATCGTGAGCCTTGCCCCCCACAACGATAGCAGCTGCTGCGTTCAACACCACGACGTCTCTCCGCGGTCCCTTTTCGCCGCGCAGCACCTTAAGCAACATCCGCGCATTTTCAGCCAAGTCCTTCCCTGCAATGGCTTCAGAGCGAGTTCGCGCGAGGCCGAACTCTTCGGGCGATATCGTATAGGTACTCACTTTGCTGTCGTTGAGCTCCGAGATTTTCGTCTCTCCTAAAGTGGATACCTCGTCTATCCCATCCAAGCCGTAAACAACCATTGCCCGTTTACAGCCTAGGCGCGCGAGCACTTGAGCGAGCTTCTCGGTCAGCGCCCCATCGTAAACCCCCATCACCTGCCCCTGGGCGCTCGCGGGGTTTGTCAGGGGGCCGAGAATGTTAAAAATAGTTCGAATGCCCATCTCGCGGCGCGGACCTACCGCGTGCTTCATAGCACCATGAAATCGTGGAGCAAACATGAACCCTATCCCAACCGTCTCGATGCAGCGCTGGACCTCGCCCGGCGGGAGGTCTATCCGCACCCCCATGGCTTCAACAACATCGGCACTCCCGGCCTTGCTGGTCACCGAGCGGTTGCCGTGCTTGGCTATTCTAATTCCTGCCCCCGCAGCGACAAACATCGCAGTTGTGCTTATATTGAATGTTTTAACTTTATCACCTCCAGTGCCGCAGGTATCGACCAAGATATTGTCCACCTTTGGGGTTATCCGGGCCGCGAACTCACGCATAACCCGGGCGAAAGCCGTAATCTCCTCGATCGTTTCGCCCTTCATGCGAAGCGCGGTTAGGAATGAGCTTATCTGCGCCTGGGTCGCCCCACCTGACATGATGAACTTCATTGCCGCCTCAGCTTCAGCTTCGGTCAAGTTCTCTCCGCCTACCACTTTCGATATGGCGTTTTTCATGGACTCCAATTTATCACCTCCTTTATGCTTTCGCAATACCTATCGCTTTAAGGAGCGCTCGCCCCTTGTTCTCAGTCTCGTAGAACTCCAGCTCGGGGACGGATCTAGATACAACCCCTGCGCCAACCTGTGCGTAGGCTTTACCATCCTCAAAAACAATAGTCCGGATAGCGATTGCGAAGTCCATGTTGTGTCTGTAATCAAAATAGCCGACGCCGCCCGCATATATCCCCCTACGCGTCGGTTCGAGTTCTTCTATGATCTCCATTGCCCTGAATCTCGGAGCCCCAACTACCGTGCCAGCGGGGAAGTTGATTCTTAGCGCGTCAAACTCGTCTTTGTCCCCCCGTAGCGCTCCGACTACGGTCGAAACGATGTGCATGACATGACTGTACTTATTTATTGTCATGAAATTTTTGACCTTAACCGATCCCACTTTCGAGACTTTGCTTATGTCTTCACGGCCCAAATTTACGAGCATCATGTGCTCTTCGCGCTCTTTTCTGTCGCTTAGTAACTCTCGCTTGATTTCCCTATCCTCTTTAACGCTTCGCCCCCGACGCCTGGTCCCGCCTATTGGTCTAGTCATTACCTCCCCTTTCTCGACCCTGACCAATGTCTCGGGACTCGAGCCGATTACCTTCCTCCGCCCAAAGTCTAAGTAGTACATGTAAGGCGACGGGTTTATTCTGTGGAGGGCGAGGTACGCCGAGTAGGGATCCCCTTTTAACTTAGTTTCCATGCGTCTCGAGAGCACGAGTTGCAGCACATCGCTTGAATCGATATATTCTTGAACCCGCCTAACAGCATCTATGAACTCGTCACGGGTCATGTTTGATGTTACGTCCGTCTTCAGCTCTACATCTGTCCGCAGGCGTGGGGTTTGTCTCGCCTTGCTAAGCTGCTTCACTTTGCTTTTAATCTCTTTTAATGAGTTTGCATACACCACCTTAGGGTCCGAATTTTCCAAGATGACAGCATTGGAGCACACGAACGTCTTTTTCTCCGCGTGATCAAACACCACTGTATTTTTAGCGAGCATGAACTCAGCATCGGGATGCCGCAAGTAATCACCCGCCCTTTTTCCGATATCGACGAGACTCCTGACTGCATCATAAGAGAAGTAGCCCACAGGCCCACAGATGAACCTTGGGTAATTGATTCTCGGTACCGATAACTGGCCCACCAAAAAAGTTCTCTTCACAATTTCAATTGGATCCATTTCTTGGCCTTTCTTCCTGATGTTTCTCCTGGCCATTTCCTTTAGCTGCTTATTTCCTCCAAGCTGCGTCCGCCCATCCTTTACCTTCAGCGTAAGGAGCGGATCGGTTCCGATGAAGCTGTACCTCGCCCGCTTGCCCGTGCCCTCGGCTGACTCGAGCAGGTAAGAGAGGCGATTGTTTCTCATGTTAAGATAGGCCTTCGCGGGATTGGTGCAACCCTCGATGGTCGCCACTATCGGGAACAAGCATGGACTGCCAGACTCATCGACAAATTTCTTAATCTCTTGGATATTAGTCGCCCTCAAACTTTCACCGCCGATGACTCCCCCCTCTTTGTTTTATGTACTATTTAAGGCTTTAGTGTACATTTTTGTACTCAGCTATAGAAATCCTAAAAATGTTTTCCCATTTATAAACGACCTCCATCTAAAGCCTTGGCGGGAAACGGGCCACGCAAAAAACGCACGGTATGCACGTTCCCTCACCAACCAAGAGCTGGAGGTGAGAAGATGATGGAGGAAACCCGAGATGAAACTCGAAGAATCTCGACCCTGAGGGTCGTCGCGAAGCGAGATGGCAATGAGCCTTACACGGCCAAAATCCCTGTGAAGGGGGACACTGTTTCGCTCGTCCTCCCCAACGGGTACATCAACTGGCCAAAAGGCAAACCATATCCAGACTCGATTCGGGTGCCTATCGACGAAACGCGGAGCCTGTGGGTGAACTTCGGCGCCTCGAGGGAGCACGGCTTCTATACCTCGTTGAGGATCGGCGAAGTAAAAAAGTAGGAAATTAGCGACGCTGGACCAAAGGACATTGCCTATGAAGGTTCAGCATCCCATTTTTACTCTATGTCTCTTCCTTACAACGGTGCGATGTTTCTCACTTCCGCGCAGCAAAGTATCGGTTTATTCCGTTAATCATCGCCTCGACACTCGCTATGACAACATCCTCTCGTACGCCCTTCGCTATGTAAAGGCTGCCCTTTTCATCCTCGAGCTTCACCGTGACCTCGGCCAGCGCATCGCTACCCCCTGTGATGGCGTCAAGGTGATACTCTTTGAGTTTAAGCGCCGAAATTTCTTTCATGACGTTGCGGATCGCGGCGATCGCAGCGTCCACTGGGCCAACGCCCGTCGCAGAACCCACTCGCTCCTCACCTCGTACGACCACCCGTACCGAAGCGGTTGGGGTTATAGTGCTCCCGGTGGTGACGGTCACCTCTTTCAGCTCGACCACCTTCTCTTCCGGAGGCAGTGTACCAATCACACTCTCTGTTATCGCCCGTAGGTCGATGTCGGTCACGCGCTTGCCCTTGTCCCCGAGGTCCTTGACTCGCTCCGTGATCTCCGTCAACTGCACCTTGGTCGCCTTCACTCCGATGGTTCTGAGCTGTTTTTCAACAGAGTGCCTTCCAGTAAGCTTACCCAGAGACAGACGACGATGATGCCCGACCAGCTCCGGAGAAATAGGCTCATAAGTGCCAGGGAACTCAAGCACCCCGTGGGCGTGGATACCTGAAACATGGACAAACGCATTCTCCCCAACAATCGCCTTGTTTGGCGGCACCGGTATCCCCGTCAGACGCTCAACCAAATCAGAAGTCTCAGCGAGCAACTTGGTTTGAATCTTCAGTTTTGCCCCGTAAAGTGCCCGAAGAGCCATTACAACCTCCTCTAGTGATGCGTTGCCCGCACGTTCGCCTAGCCCATTGACCGCTACTTGAACCTGTTCGGCCCCAGCCTCAACCGCTGCAAGCGAGTTGGCCGTTGCTAGACCGAGGTCATCGTGACAGTGCACGCTTATCGGCACTTTTATGACGGGTCTCAGCTGACTGATTAGGTAATTCATGCCTCGTGGGGTGATCACGCCTACTGTATCCGGAACGTTGATGCGGTCCGCTCCCGCCTCTACGGTCGCTTGATAGATTTGTTTGAGATATCCCAAGTCGGTCCGTGTGGCATCCATGGCAGAAAACTCGACGGTAACACCATGATCCTTGGCGTACTCAACATGCTTGACCGCTTGTCGGAGCACCTGTTCACGCGTCATCTTGAGCATGTGTTTAAGGTGCAAGTCCGACGTGCTGATAAACACATGAACATAATCTACCCCACACTTAAGTGCCGCGTCCACATCTTCTTTAATTGCTCTTGCCAGCCCACATATCTCCGCGTTCAAACCAGCCTTCGCTATCGCAGCCACAGCCTTTCTTTCACCCTCGGACGATACCGGTGTGCCAGCTTCAATCGTGTCCACCCCCAACTTGTCGAGCTGCCGTGCGATGAACAGCTTCTGATCGGCAGTGAACGATACCCCCGGGGTCTGGTCGCCATCTCTAAGGGTGGTATCGAATATCCTAACGCGCTTCGGGAGCTTTACCCCCTTGCCCACTTGCTTGATGAAATCGCTTACGAAAGCCCCTTTTGGCATTCTCACACCCTCAACAATTAGTATAGGGCATTAAATAATAACATTGCCCAATATAGCACGAGGTTAGGAAATGGCAAAACGCAGAGTTAAGGTGCTTGATACAACGCTGCGCGATGGGGAGCAGACCCCCGGCGTGGCTTTGGCGCCCGAGCAGAAGCTGGAGATGGCCCGTGCCCTCGACGATCTCGGCGTTGACATTATAGAAGCAGGGGCGGCGATAACCTCAGAGGGCGAACGTCAAGCGATAAAACTCATCTCGAATGCTGGCTTGGATGCTGAGATATGTAGCTTTGTCCGGGCCCTTCGAAGCGATGTGGATGCCGCGCTAGCCTGCGATGTCGACAGCGTGCACCTCGTCGTTCCCACATCCGACATCCACCTAAAGCACAAGCTGAAAAAAAGCAGACAAGAGATAAAGCGGATATCTCTCGACGCCACGCGTTATGCCCTCGACCACGGGCTGGTGGTGGAGTTCTCCGCTGAGGACGCTACTCGTACCGACCCGACCTTCCTCCAAGAGTTCCTCTCGGCAGCAGCCAAGGAGGGAGCACAGCGGGTTTGCGTATGCGATACTGTGGGCGTGCTCACCCCTGAAAGGGCGAATGAGCTTTTCTCCAAACTCACGAAGATCGTGAAAGTGCCCGTTGCTGCCCACTGCCACGATGATTTCGGCATGGGGACTGCGAACACGATCGCCGCGGTCAAAGCTGGAGCCCAAGAGGTCCATGTGACAGTTAACGGCTTGGGTGAGCGTGGAGGAAATGCCGCGCTTGAAGAGGTTGTGCTCGCGCTCACACACTTCCACGGAATCAAAACTAGAATCAAGCTGAACAAACTTTACAGCATCTCCAAACTTGTGGAGCGTAACACGGGACTGCCGGTATCGCCGACGAAAGCCGTGGTTGGAGAAAACGCCTTCGCACACGAAGCGGGCATCCACACTCACGGCGTGCTCGCCTATCCACCAACCTACGAGCCGATCTCGCCTGAAGTAGTGGGACAACATCGAAAAATTGTATTCGGAAAACACGTCGGCACCCATGCGATTGAGAACGAACTCAAACGGATGGGCCTAAAGCCAACAAAGAAGCAAGTCCAAGCGATTTTCGAGCAGGTCAAGCAACTGGGTGATAGAGGAAAGCTAGTCACAGACACCGAGCTGCGCGTGATAGTAGACGCAGTGATGCGGCGCACGCTTGAGGAAGTGGTTAAGCTTGACGAACTTACCGTGGTGAGCGGCAATAAAGTGACTCCGACTGCTTCGGTGCGGATAAAATTTGAGGACAAAGAAGTGGTCGAGTCAGGAGTAGGAGTCGGCCCGGTCGATGCCGCGATGGATGCGATTCGAAAAGTCATCGAGGGCACATCAAACATCAGATTGCAGGCGTATCATGTCGACGCGATCTCTGGAGGAACCGATGCGATGGTAGATGTCGTGGTCAAGCTAACTGATGGCCGGCGCATAGTAACAGCCCGAGGCACAAGCGGGGACATCATCATGGCAAGTGTTCAGGCAATGTTGAACGGAGTAAACCGACTGCTCTGGGATCGAAAGCTCGGAGGCGCCTGATGCCCAAGCGTAAGAAGTTGACCCCGGGGGAGGAAATCGAGCGAATTCGAATGCCTTCCCCGGACGAAGTTTTAGGTGTTGTTGAACAAATGTTTGGCTTTGACCACCTGCGCGTCAGGTGCAAGGATGGGTACGTGCGCGTCTGTCGCATTCGGGGCAAAATCCGCAAGCGGCTCTGGGTTCGTGAGAACGATGTGGTGATCATCCGTCCCTGGTCTGTGCAGAGCGATAAGAAGGGAGATGTCATCTATCGCTATACCCGAACGCAGGTCGGATGGCTGAGGAGAAAGGGCATCTGGGAATAGGGGACATCGTTTGCCGGCCGATTTTGAAGCTCTCCTTCGCAAGCTTGAGCGCCGCAGACCTGAACGCCTTGAGAGAGACTCCGAAACCTATAAGATAATGGCAAGCGTCTTCGACAGCTCGACCCTGTTGACGCTCTACCACATGATAAATCAGAGGATCTTCGACATCTTTTACGGCGCTGTTTCCACAGGCAAGGAGGCAAATATTTTTTGCGCGCTCGACAAGCAGGGCAACTACATCGCGACCAAAATTTACCGAATTGCCACCACCAACTTCAAAAATATGTACCGCTACATAGCCGGAGATCCGCGATTTCGCCGCATCCAGCGCGAGCGAAGGCATATCATCTACGCTTGGGTTTCGCGCGAGTTCAAAAATTTGCAGCGAGCCCACGAAGCAGGTGTCGCGGTACCGAAGCCGATCGGTTTCGAAAAAAATGTGCTCGCGATGGAGTTCGTGGGTGAGGGGGGGGTGCCCTACCCTCTCATGAAAGATGTCCCACCAAAGGAACCACGGCAGGTATTCGAGAGGTTGTTCGAAGCGATCAAGACGTTATACCACAAGGCCGAGCTCATTCATGCCGATTTCAGCGAGTATAACGTGATGCTGACTCCAGAGCCTGTACTCATTGATTTTTCGATGGCGACGGATATTGCGAACCCGATGAGCGACGAGCTGTTGATGCGCGACCTGAGCCAACTCGTGCGTTATTTTCGCAAGCTCGGCTTGAAAACACCTGAACCGGCCCAAC
Organism: Hadesarchaea archaeon DG-33; assembly: GCA_001515185.1. Taxonomy (GTDB): domain Archaea; phylum Hadarchaeota; class Hadarchaeia; order Hadarchaeales; family Hadarchaeaceae; genus DG-33. The sequence continues at coordinate 8,704 of LQHI01000067.1, forward strand.
TATTTTCTGAGCTCAAGGGTGAATAAGACGAACACCCACCGCAACGTTTTTGTGTACACACGAAAAAAACTCTTGGAGGCTGAGGGGGTCGTCCTCTCCGGATGGCAAATCCGGGAGTGCACAAAAATGGTTAAAATCTTTGCCCAAGATAATCTGAGCCCGTGTTAGGTGCAAGTGATGTACGCCCGACTGCCGAAGGAACGCATAGGTGTCGCGATAGGTCCAAGGGGCGAGGTGAAGCAGGAGATCGAGCGCCGTACGGGCACGCAGCTAACTCTTGATAGCGAGACCGGAGAGGTGCGGATTGAACCCGGTGAAGATCCCCTCGGGGCGCTTAAAGCGAGGGAAGTGATTCACGCCATCGCTCGCGGATTCAGCTCTGAGCGGGCTTTTCGGTTGTTCCAAGACGACCAGCTCCTCGAGGTAATCGACATCCGAGACTTCTCCGGGCCCTCTGAGCGCGCGCTCGTCCGACTCAAGGGACGGGCGATAGGGGAGCGGGGAAAAACAAGACAAATTCTGGAGGAAACAACGGGTGCCCATGTGTCGATTTACGGCAAGACCATTGCGATTATTGGAACTGCGGAGCAATTGGCTGTCGCGCGAGGGGCAATCCAGATATTGCTTGAGGGGGCCAAACATTCATCAGTCTACCGGTTCCTCGAGCGAAAACGCAGGGAAATGAAAAGAAAATTCATCGAACGGAGGCGAATCCCCTAAAACGCAAACTTTTTAGACCTGAGGGGGTAAAATCGATAAATAATGACATAAGGGGGACTTTTGAGATAAATAAGCTAGGAAAGCTTATAAGATAGTAAAATAAGGACTTTAAGGTGACCTAAATGAAAACTATGGCAGAAGAACTCTTCAAAGAGTTTAGGGAGCATAGCGTTAGCGAGTTTTTCCGAAAAAATGCTGCGATGCTGGGTTACACGGGCAAGATTCGCTCGCTCACCACGATCATCCACGAAGGCGTCACCAACGCAATCGATGCGGCTGAGGAGACGGGTGTACTCCCAAAGATAGTTGTAATCATCAAGCGATTCGACGAAGAACCCGAGCATTTCCGAGTGATAATCGAGGACAACGCTTCCGGCATCCCCGAGGAGTTCATTCCCAATGTGTTCGGCAAGATGCTCGCGGGGACCAAGTTGCACCGATACATGCAGTCGCGAGGGCAGCAGGGGATTGGCGTTTCGGGCAGCGTGATGTTCGGGCAGATCACAAGCGGCAAGCCAGCAACGGTAATTACCTCGACTGGGAACGGTGATATTATCCGCGCAGATGTGATGATTGATGTTGACCGAAATGAGGGTAAGATTACGAACGTCGAGAAGCACAAGGGGAAGTGGCGCGGCACGAGAGTCGAAGTCGAAGTAAAGGATGTCACTTACATGCGTTCCCGCTATGGTCCATTCAACTACCTACGGATGACTGCCATCGCGAACCCCCACGTCCATATAACCTTCGTTGAGCCCGATGGAACGCTCACCATTTTGGAATCCGCCACCGACAAGGTTCCCGAGCGCCCCAAACCCATGCCACTCCACCCGTGGGGCATAATGTCCGACGATTTGCTAATCCTAGCGAAACACACCAAAAGCCGGAACGTTGTCAGTTTCCTCTCAGCAGAGCTATCCCGAGTCAGCAAGCGAAAGGCTGAAGAGGTATGCAAGCTTGCTAGCGTTCCCCCTAAAAAGAAACCTTCCGAGCTGACATGGGAAGAAGCTGAACGCATAGTTTCCGCTTTCAAACAGGTCAAGCTGTATGCACCGCCTACATCTGGGCTACGACCGATAGGAGCAGCCGACATCGAGAGCGGCATGCGTCAGATCCTGAACCCCGAGTTCGTCTACGCCATCAATCGTCCTCCTAAGGTATACCGCGGTGGTTTACCCTTCATAGTCGAGGCTGGTATTGCATATGGTGGAAGTGCTGGCAAGACAACAGATAGGAAGAACGAGAATGAGGAAGGCGAAGCCGGGATGGAATTGATACGATTCGCTAATCGCGCGCCCCTCATTTTCGACCAAGGTGGGTGTGCGATAACTACAGCTATGCGGAACATCGATTGGCGCCGCTATGGGGTCGACCCAGCGGCGGCCCAATTAACCCTTTTCGTGAACGTCGCCTCGGCCTACGTGCCCTACACATCTGCGGGCAAGCAATCGATAGCCGATGAGCCGGAGGTCTTGGATGAAATAAGAACAGCGATTATGGAAGTTGCGCGCGAACTCAGGAAGTTCCTCTATCGAAAGATAAAGATCAAGGAGCGGCAGGAGCGGGCAGGGGTGTTTGAGCAGCACCTGCCGATAATCGCCAAAAAGGCCGCGAGTTTAGCAAACGTAAAGGAACCAGATATTAAACCTTTATTGAAAAAGGTGAGTGGTGTCGATAATGCCGAAGAAGAAAGTTAAAATGGCGCGGGAGCGGGGACACAGGCAGAAGGCGTCGAGGAAGCTCACTGAGATGGGCCAAGATGTAGTGAACGATATTAAGAATGTTTGCCCGCCCAAGCTAAAGATTCCCTCACGAAGCACTTCTAACATCATCTATGACGAGGTCCACCGGTACTTCGTGCTCGGACCGCGCTGGGGAGTGCGCTCAGCAGGGAGTATGAAACAGGTGAAAAAGTTTGCCCAGCTTTTATGCACGGCCGACTTTGCAAAGGAACTTATCAAACAAGGAAAATTTGCGACCCTCAGGGAGATGTATTATACCGCCGAGGGTTGGGAGGTTGGACCCTTCTATGACCAAGGAGAATCTGACGGGATCATAGAGGACCTAGAGGCGGCCTTCGGTCTCAAGCGCGAGGATTTGGGCTTGACGCCCGAAGAAGACGGAGCTGCAGTCTATGGTAAGCTGGTGGTCAACGAAGATGGAGTTGTAATCGACGCGACCAAGGCAGGGCGTGCAGGGTACACCATCCCGCCGACCATAGACGATGTTGAATTCCTCAAGTGCAAGGCGAAGCGAGTGATCGCGGTCGAAACCATGGGTATGTATCACCGCCTCGTGCAGGAGCAAGCGTGGAAAAAGTTCGACTCGCTGATAGTTGGGCTCAAGGGACAGGCAGCTCGTGCGACCAGACGGTTCCTCAAGCGGGCAAACGAGGAGCTGGGGCTGCCGGTATACCTAAACTGCGACGGAGATCCCTTCGGCTTCCATATCGCAATGGTGATCATCTCGGGCAGCGCGAAGCTTGCATACATCAACCACGAGCTGGCGGTTCCCGACGCGAAGTACTTGGGGGTCACGGCGAGCGATATCGTCAACTACAAGCTCCCAACCGACAAGCTGCGCGAGCTCGACATCGCGCGTCTAAAGCAGCTGCAAAAGGACCCACGCTACAACACCAAGTTCTGGCAATCCGAGATCAAGAAGATGCTCGAACTCGGGAGAAAGGCAGAGCAGCAGGCTTTCGCGAAGTACGGCCTGGCGTACGTGGTCAAGGAGTACATGCCTGCGAAGCTCAAGGAAGTTGAAGAACAGGAATTTCTAGGTAGATAAGCTAGGAGCATGGAAGACTGAGAGGTCCGACCTAGTCTTTTCCAACGGAAGGGTTCACGAGAGAATCCTAGAACTCGTTCGCGACCTGTCAAAATCGCTCAGCAGAAAAATGAAGTTAAAGCTAGATGTAAACACCCCTGTTGACAAGAAAACTACATCTTCATTTTCGTGAGTAATCACAGGGCATGCATTTGTCAACACCCCTGTTGACAAGCAATGTGTTTGTGTAGCCGCAGTTTTTTTATCCAACGCCACCAACTTACACGTGAAACGATTTGAGGAATCAAAGATGGAAAAAATCACGACGACCGTCATTCATGAGATGAAAGACCGCGGCGAACGCGTTGTCATGGTGGCGGCCTATGACTATCCAACCGCCCGCATGGTAGACGAGGCAGGAGGAGATGCGGTTTTGGTCGGGGACTCATTAGCCAACGTCATACTTGGCTATAAGGACACACTTGCCGTCTCCATGGACGAGATGATCCACCACACGAAAGCAGTGGCGAGGGCGGTGAAGCGTGCCCTAGTGGTCGGGGACATGCCATTTATGTCATACCAAGCAAGCGCGGAGGACGCGATTCGAAATGCCGGCCGATTCATAAAGGAGGGCCACGCAGAAGCTGTGAAGGTGGAAGGCTGCCGCGGCATGATCAAGAAAATTAGGGCCATCATCCAATCAGGTATCCCCGTCATGGGGCACCTCGGCCTGACTCCCCAGTGGGTCCATCAGTTCGGCGGTTTTAAGGTTCGCGGAAAGACCAAGTCCACCGCGCACGCTATCCTCGAGGACGCGCGAAGGTTGGAGCATGCAGGAGTATTCAGCCTGGTGCTCGAGTGCATCCCCTGGCAGCTGGCAAAGCTCATCACCGAAAAGATCGAGGTCCCCACGATAGGGATTGGTGCGGGACCCTATTGTGACGGCCAAGTGCTCGTGATCCACGATTTGCTTGGCTTAACCGGCCCCCGCGTCCCGAAGTTCGTCAAGCGCTACACCAAGCTCGACGATGCGGTGATGAAAGCGCTGAGTGATTTTAGGCGGGAAGTTAAGACTGGCAAGTTCCCGAAGTTGGAGCACAGCTATGAAATGCCGCGCGAGGAAGTGCGAAAGCTACTCAGCGAATTCAAGCGCAAACGATGATTTAGACACCAAATAAGTACGTTTAAATAGCCCTTGAATTCAAAATAAATCAACAAATCGGAGGTGTATAAATGGCTTACATCGTGAAATCCGCCGTTAGGGGCCTGATCAAAGGTATGCGAGCAAGCGAAGATTTCTTTAATGAACTGGATGCGCTAATAAAGCGAAGGTGCAAGAGAGCTGTAGACAGAGCGAAAGGAAACGGAAGAAAGACTTTAAGAGGGGTCGATGTTTAGAACACATTGATTTCTATTTTTAAATCGTCCCTCTTTTTAATTTTTTTTATTTAGCCTTTTACCCGCTCAATTTTCCTTCTACCTAAAGCCTGAATGTACTCGACCTCGATGCCTTCGCGAACCTCACCGCGGAGTAGCATGGGAATGGGAAGCTCAAATGTCTCATAAGTTGTCAAATCCATGAGCTGGGCGTTGTTCGCTATGATCGCGAGCACTTGGGCGCTACCCCGCTCGATTATCGGCACATCCACCTTGGCGCTAGTGGGGCGGACTATGCTTCGCTTCTGCGAGTCGAAAATGCCGATCGCGTCGACTTTCGCCTTCGCGTGCCCATGCTTCCCAGGCGCTGAAGTGGAGAATCCCACGATGCGGCAGGGCTCGTCGTCGATAATCACGAAGCGCCCCTCTTTGAGCTTGCCTATCTCTGTCATCTCCTTCGCCACTGAAATACCTCTTTTTGATTATTTCAACTCACACTTAAAAATTTGATGTCGCCTGAACCTTTAACGTTAAATCCTTGGAGGGAAAACTTGAGCTGGTGAAAACTTGCGGATAGGATTAATCGCCCACCCGGAGCTCCCCGAAGCCCTGAAGTTCACGCAAAGGGTGCTGAGGCTCTTGAGCAAAGAAGAGGTTCTGCTCGAGCGGGGGCTCGCTAGGAAGCTTGGTAAGCGTGGAGTGACTGCGCGGGAGCTTCAAAAGGCGGATGCCATTGTCACAATCGGTGGCGATGGAACAATTTTATTCGCCCAACGACAAGCACCAGAAACTCCGATACTTGGCATAAATCTCGGTGGGAGAGGCTTTCTGGCAGATGTCAAGCCAGATGAAGCTCATCGGGCGCTTCGAATGTTAGTTACGGGGAGGCTACCGATCGTCGAGAAAGAGAAGTTGGTCGGAGAAGTTGCGGGTAAACAATTGCCTGATGCACTGAATGATGCAGTGGTGTGTTCTGCCAAAGCTGGGAAAACTCTTACGTTGAAGATATCCGTCGACGGCAAAGTGACCGCGGACGTGAAAGGAGACGGCGTTATCGTGGCGACCCCTACCGGAAGCACTGCCTACGCCTTAGCCGCTGGCGGTCCTGTGATCGACCCACGCGCCGAGGTTTTTGTGGTGGTGCCCATATGCCCATCTCACCTCAACCCTAACCCGCTGGTAGTACCCATCGACAGCCGTATTGAGATAGAACCTACCAGACCGGGACGCGGGGCATTTGTAATCGTGGACGGCCAAATTGCGGCCAAACTTAAGCCCGGGGAAAAAGCCAAATTCCACCGCTCCGATAAGCCCGCACGTTTCTTCGAGTGGGGCGAATTCTACTGCAAGGTGAGGGAGAAGCTGTAAGTGCCGCGCAAGGTCTATGTTCTGGACACCTCCGCCGTGATAGCGGGACTTGTACCGGGGTTGGCTAAGGCGGAACAGGCGACTGTGCAGGAGGTGCTGGAGGAGGCCAAAGACCTGTGCTCGAAGCTCGAACTCGAGACGGCAGTAGCTGCGGGCAAGGTAAAGGTTGTTGACCCTTCGAGGGAGGCCTTGGACGAGATCGGGAAAAGGGTCGCCCAAACCGGAGATGTAGTTTCAGCCGTGGATATCAAGCTGCTCGCGCTTGCGCTGGACCTGAAGCGGTCCGGTGAGGAACCGGAACTCGTGACTGACGATTACGCCATCCAGAATTTGGCGAGTTTGTTCGATCTTCCCTACCGGCGCATCGTCATGCCGGGGATAAAGGAGGTGCTGCGCTGGGAGATGGTCTGCCCCGCCTGCAATCGCAAATATACGCCGGCGGCTTCCCAATGCGAGGTATGCGGCTCTTTTTTGGTCCGAAGGCCCAGAAGGTGAAGTTTTAAGACGCCCCGTCGAAATACCGTAGGGGGTGGGGTGTGTGAGAGAAATTCTGATGATTGGCATCTCGCCGATTGGTGGGGGAAAGGAAAAAGAAACGCTCAAGATTCTCAGGGAAAACGCGAAAGCCGTTGTAAAAACCGTGAAAAAATTTGAAGAAATGATCAACGCCCTTTTCTCCGAACGTGACGTAAAAAAAGCGCAGACCCTAGGTAGGCAAGTCTCCGAACTCGAGACGAAAGCAGATGTGGGCAGGAGAAAGTTCGCTAGTTGTCTCAGCAAGGGAGCATTTTTACCCGCATTCAGGGGCGACTTAGCGAGGTTGGCGGAACAAGTCGATAACGTGGCCGATGCTGCCGAAGAGGTAACGCGCACAGTTTTGCTGAGGGAGAAGCTTCTCGACACCCTCATAAAGGCGGAAAGAAGGCAAAGGAAGGCGAAAGTCATTCGAGATGGCCTAATCAAGATAGCCGAACTCGCCACGCGAACGGTGGAAGTTTTAAACTCCTCGATCGATGCCTTGGCGTCGGACATCGATGCCGCAACCGCGAGGGCGAATGAAGCCGACAAGCTGGAACATGCCTCCGACATCTTGGAGCAATCGCTTCTCGCAGACGTTTTTGAGTACGAAAAGCTACTGGACCCCGTCAGCGTGTTTCAGCTGAACAATCTCATCCACGGAATAGGCGATATCTCCAACCGCGCCGAGGATGCGAGCGACGTGATATCGATCGTCGCGTACACGCTCAGAGCATAGTTTTCATTTCTTTTTCACACCACCAAAAACAACCATCCGAGTAGGAACGAGAAAGTGCATGTGACGGCTGGAGTCAAGACCCAAGCTATCCCGATATGGCCAAGTTTTCTCCTGCTCACGGCAGCCGCACCTTTCACAAGCCCCGCACCAGCCACAGCCCCAACAATCGCCTGCGTTGTGGACACGGGTATTCCAAACTGCACGAATGACCAGACCGTGAGTGCCGCCCCCAGTTGAGCGGCGAAAGCGGTCAAGGCGTCGAGCCTAGTTATTCCCGTACCCACCGTATGCATCACCTTGCGGCTGTAAGTCAAAACGCCGACCGCCAAAGCAATCCCGCCAAACAGTCCAATGAGCCTGAAGTCGGGTCCACCTCCTTCAAAAAATGCGTAAACAGCTCCGGTTGACGCGCCCACATCGTTGGCGCCGAGAGCATAGGCGACAAACGCGCTAGCCACAATTACTAGGATTGTCAGAACTTGGTTGAGCAATACGATATTCTTTATTTTACGCAGCGGTGGCCCCAAGGCTTTTAACAAGATGAAAGCGAGAAGGGCGGCGATAAATGGACTTAACACCCAAGCGACGACGATAGTGCCAAGTACACCGAATTGAACGCTCGCACCAATGCCTGCCTGTGTGTAAGATATCAGCAAACCTGCCCCAACAACCGCACCTACTGTGGCCTGTGAAGTAGAAACAGGTAGACCTTTTACAGTAACTATCGTGACCCATATCCCGGCGGCAAGCAGGGCGGCAATTGCGGCTTGGGGAATTTTGGAAAGAGGATTTACGCCGCCCGCCCCGATCACGATGCCCTCTCCCACGGTTTTCATGTTTTTCCAACCCTCTAGGACCGCGCCCAAGAGGACAAACAGTATCACGATCACGATTGCGCGGCGATATGACAAAATCCTCCCGCCAACCGCTGCCCCCACGCAATTAGCGGAACCATTCGCGCCGACGTTCCAAACTACTAAGTAAAAGCCGGCGAGCAGTGCGACTACCGCGATGAGCTCGATCACTCTTTCCCCCGAGCCGAGTTAACCGCGCATACTAAAATAGTGAGCTATAACTCTAAAATTTCCGCGCGTAGTTCGGCCAGATCGAGCATCGCAACCGTCAGGCGCCCGCTCAGATAGCCGCAGACCTCGCCCGGGTTGATGAGCAGCGTTTTGCCCTCACGAACCTCGGCCCGATGGGTGTGCCCCCGGACAACCACGTCAAAGGTGCCCGACTTCAAGAGGGCCCCGACGATTTCTTCGTGGGTGCCGTGCAACAGCGCTATTTTCCGCCCGTCCAGTTCCAGCGCCGCGAAGTTCCCAAGCGGCTTCACCTCAACTTCTCCGAACTTGACGCGTACGAGCTCTCGGTCACCTTCGTTGTTTCCCCAGACGTAGTGAAGCTTGGCCTTCAGCTTCGCGAATTTCGGAGCCACGAAGGGCGAAATCAAGTCGCCTGCGTGTAAGACGTGCTCGACTCCAACCCGGTTGAAGAAATCTATCGCCCGCTCCACCGCGTCAATCCTATCGTGCGTGTCGGCCATTAACCCAACTTTCACCTAACCACCCCCGTCGCTATTTTGTCTTGCAGGTAAAATTGTTTTGATGAATTCTAGTACCACCGCGCCGGATCGCTCGATGTTCGTTAGCTCAATCCTCTCAGGGGTGTCCTCAAGCGTGTGAATGTGGGGATACCCAATCGTCTTAGCGTTGGGCAAAGCGAACGCCCTCGCGATGAAGTTGCCGAGCTTGTCTTGGTCAGGCGCGTTGATCGAGAAAGTCGTCGCCCGCATCTTGGCCCGCACGAATGGGATGTGGTCGTACCCGGCGAGCGCCGCCCACCAAAACTTCGGATTTAACCCAACACTTTTCACACAGTTCGCGAGCCGTTCGTTGAGCTCAGGTGAAGTTCTCCTCCTTCGAAAGACACCGTTGCCCTCGATGACGTAAGCCTGCGAGCCGGCCCCGACCATATCCAGATTAAGCACCATCGTATCTTTTGGTAACGCCTTGCTCGCCACGAGCTTGCGCGCGCCTACGAGCCCCTGCTCCTCTGCCCCAAGCGCGACAAAAGTTAGCGTGGCATCGGCGGGTGGGGATTCTGCGGCCACGCGCGCCGCTTCCAGCATTACCACAACTCCTGAAGCGTTGTCATCGGCGCCAGGCGAGACGCGTCGGCTGCTCGCTGCAACAAACATGCCGACGCAAACGGGCATGAAAACAATCGCGAGTATCCCCCATGCAACAGGCCACGCCGAGAGCAAACCGAACGCCCTGAGAGCGAGGGCGAGGGTGATGAAGACGAGGGCCGGCGCGAATGTGAACTTAACGAACAGGTGCAGCTCGTAGCTCACCATGCAGGGCGCCGAGTCATAGTGGGCGGTTATCGCGGCACCCTTCTTAGACTCCCGCTCCCCAAGAGCGCCGATGACGTTCTGGCTCTTCCGCTTGGGCATGAGCCAGCCGAGCGAGCGCCAGACCACGAGCACCAAAGCCCAGACGAGAAGGGAGGGTTCGGGTGGGAGGAAAAGAAATGTGATGAAAGCTGCGGCGAGGATGCACGCGGTGACTTTGGCCCGGACGGCGCGGTCTACGAACTCGAACTCCTGCACCCGCGTCTTGAGCCCGTAGCTCTCGAACTGCTTCCGGATGTAATCCGCAGCCATGCCGTCGCCCCGCGTGCCGGCCAACCGAGGCCCGATCTCGTAGGCCAGCTTGTCGAGGTGTTCGAACGCGCGACGGGGTTCGAATTCTGCCATCGACTTCCCTGCTTTAACTGAGTACAAACGATTAATAGCTTCAACTCAAGATTTTCACCTGCGGGGGTAGCCAAGTCAGGTCAAAGGCGCCAGTCGCAAAAGGGCGAAACTCAAGATCTGGCCTCGAAGGAGTTCGGGGGTTCGAATCCCCTCCCCCGCACTATCATGATGCCGTTAACTTGCTCTTCTTTATTTAAAATCAAAATTATTCTAAATCAATAGCAAACTTTTATTTCCTTTAGGAGAATGCATTTCCTCGACATGCGTCAAGGCTTCTTCTTTTGTTTTAAAATAGACAGACTTACCCGCTTCGTGGCATATACAACATTTCCACCCGCTCATACCGAACGGTTGATATACATTTACGGGCTTTCCATCTAAAATGCGGGAGAGTTCCATAGCGTCCTTGTATGCGCCCTTTCCTTCGTATTTGATGTTAAATTTATTATCACCAAATTCTATTACTATTCTATCTTTCCCTTTCTTGTACTCGCAACAGCCCGAAACATATCCCAGCTGCTTCATCATGGGGCCAACTTCGTATCCAAGATTCTTTATCATCGATACTCCTAACTTCATGAGTATTTGGTTTTTTTCCAGCCTCGTTTCGTAGAATAGATTGCCCTCTTTGCGTTTGAAGAGTGGACTCATATGTCTGAACCCTCTCAATTGTCAGTCTACTTAAAAGATTTAAAACTATGGATTCTTCCGTATGACTCGCCACAGTTCTCCCTCCATGAACACCTGCTCCGTCCGGTAGCCCATAGCCCTCAACTGAATATCCCCGACTTTAACCATTTTTACCGGTAAACTGGTGACGAAATCCCCTCCCCCCCACCATAGGCTGACCCGGTGGGAAATTTTACTCTCAGAGCAGGAAAAAAGCAAAAATGGGTTCTCCCTTAATGGGGCAGATCCCCCATCTCTCACCTATGCCTATAGAATCTTCTTCAATTCCCTCAGGTCCGATATTACGTAGTCAGCAGCAGCAGATATCCTTCTTCTTATTATTCCGACGAATTGAATGGCCTTGAAACCGTTTTCCTTCGACTTTTCCACATCCTCTACCGGGCGATCGCCGATTATCAACGCCTGAGAGGGCTGAATTCCCATTCCGCGCAAATCGTCAGCTAATTTCTTGTAAATCGTGCCGTCAATTTTTTCCATACCTTTGTAGCTCAAATCAATATCTCCGTTGTTTTTAATTCTGCCGTGATTAGTTATTATCTCGGAGAAATAAGGACTTAAACCAAATGCATTTAGAACATTAGGGAGACCTTTTACCGCTCCTTCGATCGCCAAATCCGCAACTACATTGATGCTTACTCCCTTCTCTTTCAAATACTCAAGACATTCCTTCAACCCGTCCGCAATTCTTATAAAATTAAAACCTCTCTCTCGAAAAATTGCGACGACATCAGGGTCATCGTCCAGAACATAGGAGAAAAATCTCTGTGGGTCTGTCTCCCTAAGACGTTTAATTCGAAAATATTTCTTCCAAAAATCTATTTTGTCCTCTACAGCGTCCATCAATCGCGCCTCATAATCATACTGTTCTATTAGTTCATCAAAACGCGCCACTTTCTGATTAATTACATCCGGTCTCCCCTTTTTAGTATAAATTTCATTTATCAAATCTACCCAAACCTGATAATTTCTGCTCGGGTCTATTATTGTTTCTCCGAAGTCAAACCCGCACCAACGAATCGAGATACTCATTTGATTCCCCCGAGTTCGAGAAAAACTTTCATGATACCATTCATCTCATCTAGTGTCTATTACTTTGGATAACGTCCCGTTTTATACTTTCTCTTTACCAACGTAGTAAGTCGGGCATCGTACTCCTCCGGAAATCTATGTTGTTTTATGAGCGTCACGACTTCTCTTCCTAGCTCATACGCCGCTTTCATCGCCCGTTCGTCATTTCTGATTTCTCCCTTTTCCCTCGCTAGCCCCTCGACCCATTCCGCTGAAAACATGTGATGAATTAAAAAGTAAAAATAAAGGGTATGTAAGGCACTCGCAGCACCAGCCCTAGCAGTAACGGCTATGCCACTAGCGACCTTGTTTGCCAGCC
>LQHI01000068.1 GCA_001515185.1 Hadesarchaea archaeon DG-33
ACTTCTTATACCCTCGCTAGTGCCATTAAAAAATTAGGAAATTTTGACCTAATCATTTGTGGAGAAAAAAACCGTTGATGGAGACACGGGTCAAATTGGGCCTGAAGTCGCGGAGCATCTGGGTATTCCACATGTCGCTTATGTTTCTGAAATAAAAAAATGTGATAAAGAGGGATTTGTCACCGTATCGCAGATGGGAGAATATCGTTACTTGACGGAACTTGTCCATTGGGTTAATCACGGTCACAAAGGATATCAACGAACCCAGGCTCCCATCTTTACGGGATAAATTAAAAGCAAGAAAATCTGAAATTGAAATTTGGAGTGTGGACGATCTCACAAATGGCGCTGACAGGAGTAAATTTGGGATAATGGGGTCACCGACTAGCATATACAAAATCACAATTCCGTCTGTAGAAGGTAGGCGAGGAAAAATTTTTAGGGGGACGCCGGACGAGGCGGCGCAAAAGTTTGTGGAGGAATTAGAAAAAATACTGAAGGTATGACAATGGGCGAATATAAAGGAGTAATGACTTTTGCGGAGCAGGAAGATGGGAAAATCCATCCAGTTTCATATGAGTTGTTGGGTTTCAAATGAAAAATGAAGTTAATGAACTGATTTACCACGGGGCGGATAAAATATTTTTTTACGACCACCCCTCTCTTAAAGAATTTGACACGATTCGTTATAAGCAGAATATAGTGAATTTGGTGAAGGAAGAAAAGCCCGAGATATTCCTACTTGGGGCGACTCATCTCGGAAGATCCTTGGGGCCTAGGATAGCAGTGGCGTTAAAAACCGGATTGACGGCTGATTGTATTGATCTAAAGGTGGATGAAGAAGGGAATTTAATCCAGATTCGACCCGCATTTAGCGGCAATATCCTCGCTCACATAAAGACCAAAACAAGACCTCAGATGTATACGGTTAGATATAAAGTAATGGAGAAGAGGGAGAGAGACCCAACCAGAAAAGGAGAAATAATAATGAAAGATGCGGAGGTTATAGAGAATAGCGGAACGAAGAATTTAAAGAAAGAAAAAGCAGGAGAAGTAAACATAACGGGAGCGGATATCATAGTCTCGGGTGGCAGAGGGTTAAAAAAACCAGATGATTTCAAAATTCTGCGTGAACTGGCTGATATTTTAGGTGGAGTTGTTGGATCCAGCAGACCTTTAGTGGATGAGGGGTGGATAGGAAGAGAGCATCAAGTTGGATTCAGCGGAAACACGGTTAAACCAAAGCTCTATTTTGCATGCGGCATATCTGGCGCACCTCAAACCTGAATAGGCTGTGGCTCTCCCGCGATAATCGGACACTCTAAACAAGCTCGTCACTATCAACCCTTCCGAAATGGGGATAAAAAGACCCCTAAACACTCCAAGAATGAGAAACCCTTCAAACGAGGATATTAACGTAACCGCAAATGTGAACAATGCCATTAGAATGGACGACTGTATTAGAAAAGGTTTTCTTCTTCCGATAGCGTCGGAAAAGGAACTCCACATGATGCTCGTAAAGACCCCGATTATCACCGGGATTGCCATTATTATCCCCACCTGCGCCAGGGACATACCGCGTTCTACAAGATAAACCGGAAAGAAGACCGAAAAGGGAGCCCATCCAGCTATATAAAAAACCGAAACAATTTAATGAGTTTAATTCCCCGGTTATCATCCGAAACGTATACTCTCGATTCTGTCATCTCAACCCCCAAGTTGATTTTTGTTTTAATCCTCACCTTTCTGTATTTAAATTGCACAATAAAGTTTTAAAAATACCTAAATCCACATCAAAATCATGAATCTGATCGCATTAGCGCTCATGTTAGCCGCAACCCTTTGTTGGGGAGCGGATCAAACGATTGGCAAGTTAGCTGTGAAAAGGATGAGTGTGTCTGTCTTTAACGCCCTCAGACCAACTTTCGTCGCGCCTTTGGCCATTATATTTGCTTTTTCGACCAATAGTCTGAGCTATCCAGGAGCATTTTTAACCGCGATAGCAATCCTCGCCGGAGTAATTTCTTGGTGCGTAGCATGCGAGTTGTATTTTTATTTATTGAAAAGGGGTGCCGTTCATAAGATTTTACCGATCGGTAATTCCCATCCCGTATGGGGAGTTTTCGCCGCAATTTTGTTTTTGGGTGAGGAAGTGATATTTTTTATTTTTGTATCGGCGGCTTTAGTGATTATAGGAGCATACTTCTTGGCGCAGAAAGAGCAGGAAACAGGCCGCTGGAAGCGAATGGTGCCTCTGGCTTTGTTGGTGGCGTTAATGTGGGGGGCCGTAATCGTCCTTAATAAATTTTGTCTTAATGAAGGCGTGAAAGTTGGCACACTTCTCACGATTGAGGTGATATCCGCAGCGGTGGCCTGCAATATCGTAATGGGCATCCATCAGATTAGGGCGGGTATAAAGTTAGATAAAAAAGGTGTGTGGCTGAGTTTTCTCTCTGGCTTCTTAGGTTTTTTCATCGGACACGTTTTATATTTGAGTGCTTTGGGAATTGAAAAAGCAAGCGTGCTGGCACCGATCAATGGTGCTGTAATACCCTTCGGCTTCCTCCTCAGCATCCTCCTTGTTAGGGAAAGACCTTCTAAAAAAGCAATTTTGGGAATGGTCATCGTGTTCACAGGGGTTTTCTTAGCGACTATTTAGAATGGGTTCTATAACATCCCGAATTTTTTAGGTAAATTAGCATCTCGTACATTCCACTTGGATAATTTTTTTATTCACTTCACTTGTAATGATTTACTTTTCTGGATATTGAGTTAATCCAAAAACTTACAACCCTCCTTCAACACCACAAATGCAACACCCCCAGATTCAAAATAGAACCGTTTTGGGAATAGTTTATTAAATTCAGGGACTCAAGTGCACGCGGTGAGCAATTGAGAATCCTATTGGTCCACTCAGATTTCCTAGAGTTCGAGGCCAAGCAGCGCACCCCCCTAGCAGAGGATGTTTCATCTGAGCAACGTTCGGGGCGCCTCGAAGAGGTACTAGTGGTCTTTACGGCTGCAGAAGAGGAGGACGGAAGTAACATCGAAGGAGTATCGAAGAACGCCGCCCGAGAAATCGCGGAGGTTGCTCGGAAGGTCGAAGCAAAAAGAGTCGCCATCTACCCATACGCTCATCTCAGTTCATCGCTCGCATCCCCGAAGGCCGCCATCAAATTGCTCGACGCCACCGCTGGAGCGCTACGCGAATTCGGCCTAGAGGTTCACCGCCTGCCATTCGGCTGGTACAAAGCATTCAAGCTCAGCTGCAAGGGGCACCCGCTGTCGGAACTCTCACGGACGATAACAGCCGAAGCCGCGGAGGCTGAGGTCCGCGCTCCGGAGGCTGTCCCCAGCAGAAGGATAATCCTCACTCCTGATGGGAAAGAACACAAGCTTGACCTCTCGAACATCGACGCTTGCAAACCTCTTGCGAAGAACCTTCAGCTTAAACAATTCGTGCTTAGCGAGGAACTAGGACACAAGCCTGGAGAGGAGCCTGCCCACATCAAGCTGATGCGGCGCCTGGAGCTGGTTGACTACGAGCCCGCAAGCGACGCTGGACACTTTCGCTTTTATCCGAAAGGGGCGCTCATCAAGGGGCTGCTGGAGGAGTTGGCGATCCAGCTCTCGGACGAACTCGGGGCCAGCAAGATAGAGACCCCCGTGCTCTACCGCGCTGACGAGCCGGACATCGCGGAGCAGGCCGCGCGCTTCTACCAGAAAGATTACAAGATCAAGTTCCCGAACCGAACGCTCCTCCTCAGGTTCGCAGGGGATTTCGGGTTGTTTAAAATGATGAAAAATACAGTGATGAGCTACCGCCAGATGCCGGTGAGGATATTCGAGCTCTCGCCCTCGTATCGGCTGGAGCAGAGCGGGGAGTGCGTGGGGCTCAAGCGCCTCCGGGCCTTCACCATGCCTGATATACATTGTTTCTGCCGCGACCTGAAGCAGGGAATGGAAGAGTACGAGCAGCTCTTCAAAATCTATGCCAGGATGACCAAGTCGATGGAGGTAGATTATGTTGTGGCGTTTCGCACCATCGAGGAGTTCTACCGACAAAACAAGTCCTTCTTCGTGCGGCTGCTTAAACTCGTTAAGCGTCCGGCCCTCATCGAGCTGCTATCAGAACGCAAGCATTACTGGGTGCTCAAGCACGAGTTTCAGGTGATTGACTCGGTTGGAGGAAATGCCCAGCTCGCAACTGTTCAACTTGACATGGAAGACTCCGAGCGCTACGGCATCCGGTACGTGGATGAGCGCGGAGAAAAGAAAGGTTGCATCATTTTACATTCCTCCATGGGTTCGATCGAGCGGTGGATGTACGCAACGCTGGAAGAAGCGGCGAAGGCACAAAAGACTGGGAAGGCTCCAAGCTTGCCGCTCTGGCTCTCGCCAACCCAAGTCAGGATCATCCCGCTGGCTGACCGCCACATCAAATCTTGTAAGCGAATCGCGGATACTCTGGAAAAGGCTCGCGTCCGCGTAGATATCGATGAACGGTCCGAGACCGTTTCGAAGAAGGTGCGGGACGCCGAGCGCGAATGGGTTAATTTGATCGTCGTACTCGGTGACAAAGAGTTGAAAAGGAAAAAATTACCTGTGAGGGTCCGGGGGAAGAAGGCGCTCAAACCGATGACCGTCAAGGAACTCACCGCCGAGGTCGCCAAAAAGACCAGGGGCATGCCTTTCAGACCTCTGGTCCTGCCAAGATTGCTCTCGATGCGCCCGATATTCGTCGGAAGCTGAAATCCGCCCTGAGTTGTGGACGAATGAGACGGCGGGGATTTTTTACAGGGTTGGGGTTCAACGTCATCGTGCTCGGGATCGCCAGCTTGCTCACTGACGTAAGCACCGAGATGATGCTGCCTCTCTTCCCCATCTTTACTGTCCAAGTTCTCGGCGCTGCTCCGGCTGTGCTGGGGTTCATCGAGGGGCTGGCGGAGAGCGCGGCGAGCCTTCTCAAAGTATTCTCGGGATGGTGGTCGGACCGTATCGGCAAGCGGAAGCCCTTGATCCTCGGAGGTTACTGGCTCTCCACCGTCGTCAAACCATTCCTCGCCCTTGCCAGCACATGGGCCCATGCGCTCGGGGTGCGGTTTATGGATCGAGTTGGAAAGGGGATCAGGACCTCTCCCCGGGATGCTCTGCTCGCAGACTCATGCGCACCAAACATTAGGGGAAAAGCATTCGGATTTCACCGTGCCCTCGACACGATTGGCGCGATTTTGGGCCCAGCGTTCGCGTTCCTGCTTCTGCTCTTCCTTGGATTCAGAGACATCTTCCTGCTCGCCTCGATTCCAGCAATACTAGCGGTCGTCGTCCTCATGTTCTTCGTACATGAGGTGAGGAGAAAGCGGGCCCCCAAGCTATCCTTTAAGGCTGGCCTTGGCTCGCTCAGCCCAAGTTTCAGGCGCTACCTCGCAGTTGTTACTTTATTCTCGCTAGGGAACCTAAGCTGGGCATTTCTGATCCTCCGAGCCTCTGAGCTTGGGCTAGGGGCCGGGCAGGTGGTGCTTCTCTACATGCTCTTCAACGTGGTCTATGCTTTGGTCTCGCTTCCAGCTGGCATGCTGTCCGACCGCATAGGGAGGCGTCCTGTGATCGCCTCGGGCTATTGCATTTTCGGCTTCACTTCCGTGGGGTTGGCTTTGGCAACCAGCGCATGGCAAGCACTACCGTTGTTCGCATTCTACGGTGTTTTTATGGGTTTAGTTGTGGGAGTTCAACGCGCTTATGTCGCCGACTTGATCGCCCCACGACTTTGGGGGACTGCGATGGGAGCCTTCCACACCGCTACCGGATTGGCTTTATTTCCAGCCAGTGTCATCGCAGGAGTGCTTTGGCAAGTTATCGGTTCATGGGCTGCATTCGCTTTCGCTGCGGTGCTTTCGTTCGTGGCAGCGTTGCTTATGATAACAGCATTGAAGCCCTCGCATGCAGAAACCAAAGCATCAATCAGGTAAACGAGCTACTCAAAGACCAAAAGTTCTTCCCCGCAGCACCGCCCCTTATTTTCGAACTCAATCCCTGATTCCCGCCTCGACTATCTGAAATGTCGCGCTCTCCGGAGGTAGCCCGGGGTGGTCTACGAGTTTAGCGACCCTAGTGTTCGCCTTGCTCTTCCGCAGGTAGACCCGCGCGGTCATCGCATGCCCTAGCACGTGTCCTCCGATGGGCTTGGTCGGGTCACCGAAGAACATGTCAGGCCTCGCCATCACTTGGTTCGTCACGAAAACCGCGAGATCGTTCAGCTCCGCAATCTTGTGCAGCGCCGCAATGTGACGTCCCAGCTTCTGCTGCCGCTCAGCAAGCGCGCCCCGCCCGCAGTACTCGGCCCGGAAGAGAGAGGTGAGCGAGTCTATCACGACGAGTTTCACATCCCCCTCTTTTGCCATCTCTTGGATTTTCTCGGCCAGCAGCATCTGGTGATCGGTCGTGCGCGCTCGAGCGATGTAAATGTTCTCAAGTACTACCTCGGGGTCTAGCCCTACTGCACGCGCCATGTGCTCAATGCGCTCGGGCCTGAATGTATTTTCGGTGTCGATGTAGAGAGCTTTTCCCCTTAACCCTCCCTGTTCTGGCGGGAGCTGTACGTTGACGCAGAGCTGGTGGGCCAGTTGGCTTTTCCCAGACCCAAATTCTCCGAATACCTCGGTCAAACCTTGAGTCTCGACTCCCCCGCCAATTATCTTGTCTAGTGCGGGGCTCCCCGTCAAGATGTGCCCGAGGTGCTTCCGCCGTTCCATCACCTCGCTCGCTTTTTCATATCCCATGTTCACTGCATCGCGGGCAGCATTTATCACCTTCACCGCCACTCGCATTCCCACCTCAGCGGCTTCCATCAACTCGCTCGTGGTGGATACTGCTAGGCGCTCCAACGAATCGTAGCCAGCCGAGTGAAGTTTCTCCGCAATCGCCGGCCCGACTCCTTCAAGTTCTTCAAATTCGGTCAATCGACCACCTCCGTGCGCCCCTCTTGTGTGTATGTTTTAAGTGATTTTGGGGGAGAGAGGGCACCGAAAGTAATTTATAAAGCTTATAAAGGGGCAGGCCGAGCATCAATTGGGTATTTGATGGCGGAAGAATCGCGGGCAGAACCCGAGAAAGAAACGCAGGTCGACCTCGAGAAGTTCCTGAATGTCACCGTAGTGGTCAGCGCAAAGGACGGCCGGAAATTTCGAGGCAAGCTGACTCAGTATGACGGCCATATGAACCTCGTGCTGGAGGAGGCCGAGGAACTCTCAAGCGAGGGGCCCGCCGCTAAACATAAACTTATTTTGATCAAAGGGGGAAATGTTTCAGCAATTTCAGTTTAAACTGGCTCGACGTATTCCATTGCCTTAAATCCTTCAAACACCCTTCGTCCATTTTCAGTCAGCTTGTAAATTCCCTCAACTCCGATGACTAAATTCCGGTCGGTGAGAGCACGCAGGTGATTCTTTACGGGCCACCAGTCCGCGGTGCCGAAAAGTTCGCGGAGTTCTCGGAGCTTAGCGCCTCCCCTGTTGGCAATTAACATGAAAACTTTCCCCACGCCATCCTCGTCATCTTTAAGCCAGTTGATGTCCTCGGTGACTCCCATCCAGCCCCCATCAAAGCTAGCGCTAACTCAAATAAAAGTACTCTCCTTTCTCCTTCTGTTCCCGATCTAGGCCGCTTTCCGGCTTGTTTGTCCGGGGCCTACCCGTCTGGGGGTCCCGTCGGAAGGTGACCCCGACCTCGCGCAGGAATTGATTCATCCCTTCACGCATCCCGAGGGGACCGTGGGTTTTGCCAGCCCGACTCGGCTCCCCCGTAAAGACAAGCAGGCGGTCGGAGATGAAGTCGACGCTCAGCACATCGTGGTCGACCACGAATGCGGCAACCTCGCGCTTCTCAATCACCCGCCTTATCACGCGCGCCATTTGCAGGCGCTGCTCGACATCAAGGTAAGCGCTGGGCTCGTCGATCAGGTAGAGGTCGGCTGGCTGCCCCAAGCATGCGGCGATCGCGGCGCGTTGGAGCTCACCCCCGCTCAAATCCTTTAACTTTCGCTCGAGCAGGGGCTTCACCTCGAGCGGTTGCAGGATATCGGGATCGAAGGCCGGGTCAAACTCGCCGAGCAACTCGCGCAACCAAGCTTCCACGGTTCCCTCAAACTCAATCTTCAGGTACTGTGACTTGTGTGCGACCGTGAGCTTAGAATCGATTTTTCCGACCGTCGGTTTGAGTTTTCCTGCGAGCATACGTACGAAGGTAGTTTTGCCTATGGCGTTGGGGCCAACCACGCCGACAACCTCACCGGCATAAACGCTACCAGTCGTGGCCTCGAGCTCGAATCCCTTAAAGCGTTTTTTGAGTTTGGGGTAGCTGAACATCGCCCGTCCAGCGATACGAGCTTTTGACGGAGGTCGAACTTCGAAACGGATAGATTCCCGCCTGAACCTCACGTTCTCCTCGCGCAGGTAGCCATCGAGGAAGACGTTTATCCCAACTCTGACCCCCCGTGGTGATGACACGACGCCGTAGGTCCTTGGTTTGCCGTAGAGAACGTGCACGTAGTCGCACATGTAGTCGAGCATCGCGAGATCATGTTCCACGACGATCACGGCTTTTCCGGCCTCCGCGAGCCCTCGAATGACGCGCGCCGCGTTAAGGCGTTGGTAGACATCGAGGTGCGAACTCGGTTCGTCGAAATAATAGATGTTCGCATCCCGCGCGGCTGTTGCGGCGATCGCTAGGCGTTGGAGCTCGCCTCCGCTGAGAAGCTTGATATTGCGGTCGAGAACCTCGTTCAGCTCAAGTGATTCGGCCAGCTCTCTTGCCACGTTTCGTTCATCCACCTTCGCGAGAAGCTCACCGACCCTCCCCCGAACCACCTTTGGGAGTCCGTCGATCGCTTGGGGTTTGTAAGCTATCTTTACTCGCTCGATTCGGGCGAAGTAGGCCTGTAGCTCGGAACCCTTGAAGAACTCGTTTAAGGACCTCGGTTCCGCTGCCTCCTGCAAGCCGAGGTTGGGGCTAAGCTTTCCCGCCAAAATCTCAAGCGCAGTGGTTTTGCCTGTCCCGTTTTGCCCGACGAGCCCCGTAACCTTGCCCGCGCGGGGGATGGGCAATTCATAGAGGGCGAATCCGTTGGGTCCGTAGCGGTGGATGCAGCGCCCCTCGAGTTCTTGAGGCAGATTGATTATCGAAATCGCGCGAAACGGGCATTTGTGCACGCATATTCCGCAGCCCGTGCATAGCTCCTCTGAAATCACGGGTTTGCCCGTTTGCTCGTCGAGGATTATCGTCTCGTCACCGGTTCGAACTCCCGGGCAGTAGCGGTGACACTCGAGCGAGCACCGTTTTGGCTGGCATGACTCTCGGTCGATGACGGCAATTCTCGGCATTTATTTTCACCGGTTCTTACAGTTCCTCTAGGTTAACCTTTTAAAAGTCCAACGAATAAGCAGAATAGGTGAAAGATTGCGTGGGTGGCTGATATTGGCGGGAGTGGTTGTTCTCGTCATCGTGCTACCCGTCATCGCACTCACAAACTATTTCGGTTCATGGGGTAGGTTGATAGGACAGATTGTGCTCAGCATCGTACTCATCCTGGCCATGGTCGGCAGCGGCCTCTTCGGCTACATCTTCTTTAAGGCTCAGGCCAAAAAATGGGGGGCCGGTCTCTTCGTGGCAGTCATACTATGCATCATCATCACTTATTGGTTGTGGGCCGGGCACCTGCCGTTTCTTTAGAGTTGTCGCGTTTGATTTATGATACTCGAAACTGACGATAAATTATCATATTTCCAGTTTCTGCCAATGCTCCGCGTTGAGCTGCTTCGCTCGCTCCTGAAGTTTCATCATGATGAAGTCTTGTGCCTGTCTTCGTTCGAGATCGTTCTTGAAAGCATTGGAGAGGCGCTCGAGCCTCGGCTTCGCGAACATCTCAAATGCCAGCTCGATGTCGCGGTCGGTGAGCGGAGCGTCCTTCACCTTGTCAGTAAGCAGCTCAGTGGTCTTTTGAACTATCCAGTCAAGCTCCGAGGTTTCGACCATTTCACCAACCAAATTCTCTTTAAGTTCACGGAAGCTTAAATGCTTGGGGTCTGGATGGACGTTTTCGAAGTAATCAAAAGCAGACGAAGCGTGCGCGAGTTTAGGCCCGACCCCATAAATGAGGGGGATATGAAAAAAATTCTTGAAGCTGCGCAGCAGGCCCCTAGCGCGGGACACTGCCAGCCCCTCGAGATGGTCGTTGTGAAAGACCAAGCCCAAAAAGAGCGGTTGGCGCGCGCAGCTCTCGGGCAGACTTTCATCGCGAAGGCGCCGGTAGCCGTTGTTGTGTGCGCGAATGTAGCCCGCACCTCCCAACGTTACGGTAGGAGGGGTGAGGAACTCTATTGCATCCAAGATACAGCTGCGGCAACACAAAACATACATCTAGCTGCTTATGCACTTGGTTACGCGACATGTTGGGTGGGAGCATTTGATGAGGATGATGTCGCTGAGGTGATCAAAGCCCCTGCGGGTGTGAGGCCCCTCGCCATTGTACCAATCGGCAAACCAGCTGAGAAACCGAGCCCGCCGCAGCACATGCCGCTGAGCAAGATTGTGCGCGAGGAAAGATTTTAACCGAGCAACCTAGCGCCTGTCCGGTTCACGCTTGCGACGATAACAGCACTGGGTTCGAGGAACTCTAGAAATGTGCGACTTACCTGTTCAAGCTTCTTCTCTTTCACCAGTGCAAATGCTGCTTTCCCTAGCATAACTTGGCTCACCCCAATTGCACTCGTTTCTGAAACAGCTTCAATCAATGCGCTAAGTTCATCGTTTAAAAGTTCGAGCCTTTCTGCAAATTCACGCGACACCTTCATAAAATTTTGGAGAGTAGGTTTTTCTAACAATTTTTTCATAGCTAGACCACCGAGCCGCTTCGAACGCTCACGAAATTCCTCATCGCACAAAAGCTTCGCCGTCGGCAGCCCGGTAAAGGTGCCGCAAACCACTTTTACATCTTTTAGGATACGGATTTGTTTCCACCTGTCATGCGGGGGTGCCCCTGGCTCTAGCCCGATTACCAGCCCGCCGAGTACTTGAGCACCCACGTCACCAAGCCCCGTGTGACAGGTCACTTCAGCGACATGTGCCATAGTCGCAAGCCTCTTGCGCGACAAACGCAAACCCAAAGCTTTGGAGAGGGCCAGAGCGGCGCCGAGTGTCCCCGCACCACTCGCTCCATACCCCGCACCTATCGGCACTTGGCATGAATGAGCTATTTTGACATCAAGCGGTTCACGCACAATGCCCAAGAGCTTCTCAATGGCCGCCAAAGTCGTCTTTGCTGCGGGTGTTCGCTTATTGTTTATAAGCACTTTTACGCTAGTTCGAGTGGCTGGTTCAATTTTGACCTCGGTGAGCACGCCGATATCAAGGCAAGGGCCACAATTACGCGAGCCCATTAGCTCCGGATCGCTCGCCTCACACACCTGAAAAAAACCGGAGATGTGAGCTGGCACGAAAGCCGATGCCTTCCGCATTAATCACGCCCTCGAAGCCTCGCCATCGCAGCATCCAGAATTGCTTTAGCTATTTCAACCTTCGTCGCGCGCATCACTTTAGAACCAGAGGAAGTTATGATTATGACTTCGTTGGTCTCAGAACCAAACCCGGCCCCCGGTCTTGCCACATCATTTGCTACGACCATGTCGAGCCCCTCACCCAGCTTTTCCTTAGCCGCCGCTAGAAGCTCCTCATCGCTCACGTTGAACTCTGCTTTGAACCCCACTACAAAAGCATTTGGCGCGAGTTTTCGTGCTTCATCTAGCACACGGGGCGCTGGCACTAGCTTGAGTGTTGGTGGCTCAAAATGCTTAAGTTTCTGCTCGGCTGGTCGCTCGATTGCGAAATCCTGTGCGGCCGCGGTGGAAACGATGATATCGTGAGGTGATTTTAGCTCACGATCGAAGGCCACACACATTTCTCGGGTGGTCTGAACGCGCACGACTTTTACGTTCGGTGGTGGTGCTTCAGTCCCCGGACCGTAAATCAGCGTCACCTCGGCACCCCGAGAGGCCGCAACTCGGGCCACGGCCACGCCCATCTTGCCCGAACTTCGGTTGGTGATGAATTTGATAGGATCTATTGGTTCAACCGTTGGGCCCGCAGTGACGAGCACTCGCATACCCTCCATATCATGGGGACCCAAGAGCTCGATGACGGACTGAACGACCTCCTCGACGCTCGCCAATTTTGCCTTCCCTTCCTCGATCCTTGGTTCGAGTACATGCACGCCCGCCGAACGGAGCTTCGCCAAATTCTCCTGAAACAGCTTGTGCTGGTACATTGATTCGTGCATCGCCGGAACTGCGACAATGGGCTTCTTTAGACCCAAAGCTACGGAGACAACCGAGGTCACAGGTGTGTCGTCAATCGCGTGCGCCATCTTCCCCAACGTGTTCGCGGTAGCTGGGGCAACTAGCACTAGGTTGGCCCACTGCGCCAGCTCGATGTGCTCGATCTTGCCGGTTATATGTCATGCATGCCCGCACATCGGCACCGTGACGCATGAGTTCTCTGGCAAGTTCTGGGCATTTAACGGCTGCCACGCTTCCCGTTATGCAAAGTACTATATTTTGTTTTTCGAGTTCCTTCCCCTTTGTGCCTTTGATGTCATGTGAGGGATGCATTTAGCTCACCT
>LQHI01000069.1 GCA_001515185.1 Hadesarchaea archaeon DG-33
GCTAATCCCGGGAGTACAGTTTGGAATTTCGAGTGTCACACGCACACCCACGCAAGTTTGACTCAATTAACCGAGAATGAAATTCGTGCGGAGTTGGATGCTGTGGACGCTGCGTTCACAGCTCACGGTTTAGCTATCCCAAAACACCACGCGTATCCATTCGGAAATTATGACGACACGGTCGAAGCAGTACTTGCGGAGTATCGACTCAGTGGTAGAATGGTATGGGGGTTTATGAGTACATATCCTATAACAAACTGGTATGAACTGAAAGCTGCTCAATTAAAACGCTCTACTCCATTGGGCAAAATCCAAGGATGGATAGACGACTGTGTGGCGGATGCTGCGTTATTGGTTATATTGACTCACGATGTGAAGGCAAACCCAAGCACTTATGGTTGCACGCCAGAAAAGCTTCATCAATCGCTGGACTATGCCATTGGAAAACAGAATGCTGGTCTATTAGAGATAGTGACGATAGCGGAGGCTTACGACTACTGGAGCACTGCCGAGCAAGGCAAGGCAATGGTGGTCTTCACCTTCGATGATGCTTGGAAATCCGACTACGAAAACGTATGGCCGATGTTCAAAGACCACGGAGTCGCCGGTACGAGCTACATCATCACTGGCGCAATCGAAAATGAGAATTGGGACGACACGGCAGATCGTCTGACTTGGGCAATGATAGAAGAAATGAGCGCGGATAACACGCCGCCGGTGATATCGAACGTGGCTTCTTCGGAGGTCACGAGTTCAAGTGCAAAAATTACTTGGGACACGGATGAACTCAGCGACAGTGTGGTCAATTATGGGAAAACTACGGCTCTGGGGAGCTCGGAATCGGATGCGACGATGGTCACGAGCCACTCAATTACACTCACGGAACTTTCCGCATCCACAACGTATTATTATGAGGTGCAATCGACGGACGCGAGTTCAAACACCGCAGTCGACGATAACAACGGATTTTATTACACATTCACCACCGCGGCACCGGATACAACGCCGCCCATCATAGAAAATGTCGCCTCCTCAGCTATAACGAGCAATTCAGCAACCATAACGTGGGATACGGATGAAATCGCGGACAGCTTGGTCAAGTATGGCGCATCATCGGGGAACTACACGGATAACAAATACGACTCAGCTTACGTAACGTCGCACAGCATCGGACTCACCGACCTGACTGAAAACACGACTTACTACTACGTCGTCAAGAGCACAGACCCGAGCAACAACAGTTCCGAAAGTTCTGAGTACAGCTTCACAACACTAGAAGCGGGGGCAACGGTTATGCACGTCGCCAACATCGATATGTTTCTTCAAACTCTCGGTGTAAACACAAATGCTATGGCAGAGGTGACCATCGTCGATACCGATAACAATCCAGTTGCGAACGCCATGCTGTATGGTCACTGGGAGAATGCAACCTCCGATTCCGATTCTGCAGAATCAGATGCAAACGGTATAGTGGAGAGATGGAGCTTGCAATCTGACTCATTAAAGAAGCCTCCGAGTGGGACGACGTTCACTTTCGTGGTAGACAATATCGTCAAAGAAGAGTGGACGTACGACCCCGAAGCAAACGTTGAGACGAGCGACAGCATATCGGTGCCATAGTGTTAGATGGGGGCAAAACGCAACCCCCATTAATTTTTTTATAATTCCATGATGCCTATTTTTGGCTAAACCAAGCATTTTTAAATTAATACTTTCAAGTCAAATAGTTTATGCTATGGAGGTGAGTAGGATGAAGAGATTATTGGAGGATGAAGCTGGAGTCGAGCCGATCGTGATGAAAATCATGGCTGGCATAATCTTGCTCGCGGTGGGACTGGGCATAGGAGTGGCGCTTTACCAGCAGGCGGGTATGGGCGCAGAGCAGACGCTTAGCTTTAGCGTAAACGTTTTGCCCACGAGCGCAACGATTGGAAGACCAACTACCAGCGAGAACACGATTACTGCGCAAGTCACCGTCCAACCGGTGCTGGGTTACGACAAGCAGGTGACGCTCAGCGCGACTGGAATGCCAACAGGAGTAAACGTAAGTTTCTCTTCCCAGAGTGGCATCCCGGAGTTCGGTTCGACCATGACCATAAGCGTTGACGATACTGCTGAGCTCGGCACCACTACGATAACTATCCGCGGGACGGGTGAAGACGATACCACAAAGAGCACAACATTTGAGCTGACGATCGTAGACTAGAAAGGATGCCAGCTTTCAGAACCCTCGCACTAGTGATACTTGCGGCTTTCGTGGTTTCGATATTCATATTAGGTTACCAGTTCCTTCAAGGCCTCGACCGCGAGCGTAGGGCAAGGGACGCTGCACTTGAACTGAACAACGGTGTACAAGCAGTGATCGCGACCGGAAATCCACAAACAGTCGAGATTACTGTGCCTGCTGGTTACAAACTCAAGTTTGAAAATCAACGTGTATCAATAAATGGCTTCGCCGTCCCGGAAAATGGTTACCTGCTGCAAGTGACAGACCTAGAACTCAGCGAAGGTTCCTACGTGCTAACCATAACGCTTGAAGGTAATTCAGTCGTGGTGAGCAAATGACACTAACCAAAATCCTGAAAACGCTCTTCACATGCATTCTTGTGATCTCTTTCTTGCTCGTGACCGTCTCTGCTTACCAACAACACCGTACCATCTCTGCGCTCGCTGAGCTAACCGATGTCACTTCAGCAATCGTCACCCGCCTATCCGTAGAGGAGCTGGTATACGTAGACAACGATGAAAAGTTGCACATGTACTCGATCGATCCCGCAAAGCTTGAAAATTGTCCCACCCGCTGGGAGATCAACGGGAAAAACTTTGATTTTCGAGTGTCGGTGGGCTACGAGACTGGGGACGAGCACGTTCTCGGACCCTACGGTTCAGCTCCACCCGATGATAGGACGAGGTGCTCGTTGGCGGTAGCATGCGCCCTCTACGAGAACGGCCGGTTCCTACCAGCCAAGTTAAGTGTGATTGCATGGCGCGCTTAGACGATCGCGGCGTTGCAGATATTCTCGCAATCGCGTTCATGTTTGTAATGCTAGTCCTCGCCGCAGTGTTCATGCACACCTACAGCCTGAGGCCACTCCGAGCGGCCACCGATCGCCAACTCGAGCTCAAGAGCGGACATTTGTACATGACATTGGAGCTCGCCTGGGTCGAGCCGTATAGCGTAAGCTTTCTGCGTGCGGCCACCGAGAACCTCCTGATAGAACAACCAACCGTGCCCGGACCCTACTTGCGCTCCGCCATGGAGAACGCCATCGAATACTTTTGCCCGCCCGGATACGCTGTGGCGATCAGCTTAAGTCACGACAACTCTTCGTGGGAGCTTTCATGGCCTGAGGGTGTTGGGCTCGGCGTAGACGCGGAGAAACAATTTGTTAGACAGGGTGAGGCGCGTTTGACAATGGCCGGTGGGAAAAACATTGCTGTGCCAGTGACGGTGCGGATTTTCGAGATTACTGGGGCCTGAATCAATCAAATCTCTCGGGAACTGTTACTTGCTCGACCCTCGTCGGCTCGTCCGCGTCCTTGTTCCGAGAAAAACGATAGAGGTAACCACTCACCGCTTCCTCCAGCCGCTGTTCATGAGTTATGATCACTATCTGCTGTACGATCTCGGGGAGGCGCTCCCTCAAGACCTTCGCGAGCTCCTGGATGCCCTCCTCATCGAGGTTGTGCGTCGGTTCGTCGAGCACGATCCAGCTGAGCGATGGCGCGAGCACGATTGCGAACGCTATCCGGAGCGCTAGGCAGGCATCGGTGCGTTCACCTCCGCTCGCGATCCCTTCGACCGGAATCCAGTTTCCAGCGCGATCGCGGAGCTGCAGCACGTAATCGCTTCCTCGCTCGCCCCCCTCGACAGCGAGCTTGATGCCTGTTAAATC
Organism: Hadesarchaea archaeon DG-33; assembly: GCA_001515185.1. Lineage (GTDB taxonomy): Archaea > Hadarchaeota > Hadarchaeia > Hadarchaeales > Hadarchaeaceae > DG-33. The sequence continues at coordinate 3,897 of LQHI01000069.1, forward strand.
TCCGTAAGGGTAGATGTTCTCCCAGAGTTCGCTCATCGCCTCGTTAACTCCATCGATGAATTCCCTGCGCATGGCCACTTGGGTTCGCGCGAGCGCGGATTGAATTGTGGTTAGGCTCCTCACCGCGTCCTCCAGATGTTTGACCTCTACCTCACATCGCACAATCGTCTCGCGCTTTTCCCGAATGCTCTCGATGAGCTTCCGCTTCTCCACAATCAACTGATCCTTCCCGACGAGCTCGGTGCGCAAACGCTCGTGGGTGCGAATGAGCTCCTCGTGGTGGCGCTCGAGCTCTTTCGCCCGTGCCTCGTCGTAGGCGCGCCTCAACTGCTGTAGCTCGCGCTGTACACGTAATTGCTCAGTAAAATTCTGCTTACGCTCGATCTCGAGCTGGTCCAAGTCAAGCCTTAGCTGAAGTGACTGCTTGGTCGCGGTGAACTGCCCGCGGAGCGCTTCCGCTTCCTTGCGTGCTCCCTCAACCTCAATCGTGAGCTTTCTTGTTGCGTCCCGCACGTTTGGAAGTTCCCGTTCAAAATTCTGAGTTTGTTGGGAGAGCTGAGAACGCTCCGCCTCTCGCGCAGGAAGCTCTTCGATCTCCTTCTCCAATAACTGGGCTCTCCTCTGAAGTTTGAGTTTCTCATTCAAATTTTTATTTAATTCTTTCACGTGCGCTTCAAGTTCGGCTGCGCGTTTGATTTTCGCCTCAAGCTGTTCTCTGCGCTCCTTCAATAATTGCTGCTTTTTACTCTCCTCAAGGGGACTTTCGCAGACTGGACATGTTGAACCCGCTGCTGCAAGTTCATCCATCACCTGCTGAAGATCCTGCACTCGGGCATGAGAAGCTGCAAGTTCATCGCCAACGCGTCTAGACTTGAGCTGCAGTTCTTCAATCAGTCTCGCCAGTTCTTGTGATTTTAATTTTTCCAGCTCCTCGCTCAACTTGTTTTTCCGTTCTATCTCGCTCGCGAGCTTTTCCAAGCGTTCATGAATCATACCTATCTTGGTTTCCAATTCCTGCGCCCTCGAGCTGCTAGTAGTTAAATTTGAGTTGAGCTCGCTTGCCCGGGCATCGACTTCGCGGCAGGCTTGTTCGAGTTCTGTCACCCGTCGTTTGAGTTCTTCTGGAGCAAACTCGACAGCGGCCCCTAACCTCTCTTTGATTTGCTCGATTTGACGATCCAACGCGTTTATCGCCCCATCGAGTTCGCGGGATGAACTCTCCAACCGTGCGAGTTCCTGCTCGATTTTGCGCAACTGCTGGAGTTGGGAGGAGGTCGCCTCCAGCTCTGGTTGAATTTGCTGAAGCCTCCTCTGGATCTCCTGTTTCGAGAGTTCAATATCCTTCATCTCCTGCTCGTGGGTCGGCAAGAGAGCTAGCGAGACGTCCTGTCCGAGCTGGTTTATGGTTCTCTTTCGTTCCTCGGTGCGGTCTCGGACGCGGTTCGTGAGCGAGCCGATTTCTTTGCGTGCTAGCTCAAGCTTGTTTATGCCCAAAAGCTCATCGATGCTTTCCATTCGTTTGCCGCGCGGCAGGGTCAGGAAGTAATCCAAACGGTTTTGTTCCGCGTAAATCGCTCGCTCGAAGAGATCGTAATCGAGTTTGAGAAGGGAGCGGATGTTTTCGCTCACACGCGTCGCACTTGGGCTCTCGATTAACTCCCCGGTAGCTTTCCGAAGTTCCGAAAGCACCGTCCCCTTCCCCCGCTCGATGACACGTTTAACCGTAAATTCGTCGTTGTTAGGTGTGAGGAATCTAACCTCGACCTCTGCCCGATCCATCGTGTCAGGCCGGTTCATGATTAGGTTATCGAGCCTGATGCGTCGGGTCTGCACCGCTGGCAGGGTTCCAAAGAGAGCGTAGGTAATCGCATCCAATACTGCGGACTTTCCAGCACCCATGGTTCCTACGAGAACATTCGTGCCGTCGCCAAAATGCAAGTCGGTGTTGTGGTGCGACTTCCAATTTTTTAGTTTAACTTGGGTTATCATCTGATTTCCTCTCCAGCTCAATTTTGACCTGCTCTTCCACCACATCGAACACCTTTTGAAGCGCCTCCCCACCTCTGTCCTCAACCAAAAGATTGTAGAGTATGCGTACATCGAATGGTTGGTCGTAACTAACCTCGCGAAGGTTTGCTTCAAGCAGACCCATCGCCATCTCATCTATGGGCAAGCGTCGCTCCCTCAACTTGCGCAGGAGCTGCACTTTTTCCTCGAGCCCTGGGGAGGTGAGGTCGCCCTTGCTTATAGCGACCAACGCTCGATCGGTGAACTCCTGAATGATCGATCGCTCGTCGAACTCGCTGCGCGATGCCTCTTTTGAGAGAGTCCCCGTGAGCCTCAGCCTGATCAGAGGTAGCTTCTCGAAATTGCGCCTGGGTCGCCCCAGCAGCTCCCATACCTTTGCTCTTACCGCTTCACTCAACTGAAGGATCCCAACGCTCTCGAATTTCATTTCCTCATAGTAAAAATCTCGCACGCTCTTAAGCTCGATGAACTCGTAGCTGAGCCGATCATCGAGGTCGAGCATGTAGTACCCCTTTGGCACCTCGGCCTCTACTTGAAGCAGTTGAGTGCGTTCGGTGCTTCCTGGAAAGAGTAGTGGCTTCCCGTGAGCTGTAGCTTCTGTATGATAGTGGATGTGTCCGCAGAGGTAGAGGTCAAACCCGGACGGCAGGTCTGCGAGATCGATCGTTGGGAACTCCTCGCTCGAGTACACGTACTGTCCCACAGATTGGTGAAGCATCATGATGTTGAACGCACCTTCAACAGGCTTGGGATTCCAAGTAGCGAGCACATTTTTTGCATGTTGTTCGGGCACATTGCTCATGCCGTGAATCGCTAGCGTGCCACTTGAGGTTTTAAAAATCAGCGTGTTGTGATGCAGGTGGATGAGGAGACCCGCAGCTTCAAGAGCCTCTACAGGGTTAACGAATCCTCGGGTGCGCCGCTCGTGATTTCCGTGTAAAGCGATTACGGGTGTCCCGCGGAGCGCCACAGGGGAAAAATCATCCTGATTTTTGTCGATAACACGGCTGAGCGTGATCTCGTTCCGTCCCTTTGCTAGTGGAATTGAGAGGATGCGCATGGCTTGGGCCCAAACTTCTTGGCGGGGGGTTCTCATATCAAAAATATCGCCGAGCACGAGAATGAGTTCCGCACCAAGTTCAAGCGCTTGCTCGATGGCCTCCCTAGTCTGTTCGAAAGAATCTTGTTCCCGCGCAGTTCCCCACTTCGTCCCCAAGTGAGTGTCAGCGATAACCGCAATTTTCACCGTTATCCCATTCAGTATAGGGGCTAGAACTTAAGACAATTTTTAAGAGAGGGGTCAAGAATATTCTCTGTTTTCCGTGCCCCAATCATTTTAATCAAACCCAGCTAAATTGTGTTTGGTACCTCCATGTCAGAATCTTGGGTCGACAAGTACCGACCCCGCGAACTCAAGGAAGTAATAGGACAATCCCAAGCTCTTAAAGCAATGCTTGGCTGGGCGGAAGGGTGGCGGAAGGGCAAGCCAAAAAAACCAGCCCTCCTGCTCTACGGGGCGGCGGGGACGGGGAAAACAGTTGCAACCGCTGCATTGGCCCGGGAATTTGGGTGGGATTTGATCGAGCTCAACGCTAGCGACAAACGCACCCTTAAAATAGTCCAACAGGTTGCCGGCACAGCAGCGACGACAGGAACCCTTTTTGCGGGGGCGGGGGGCAAGCGGTTGGTCGTGCTCGATGAAGCCGACAACGTCTACGGAACTACAGACCGGGGTGGATACCGAGCGATCGAGGAGTTGCTTAAGCAGACTCAGAATCCAGTGGTGCTAATTGCTAATGACCAATATGCGATTCCGTGGAAAATAAGGGGCATCTGTTTCGCCATAAACTTCAGGCGCTTAACTAAGGATGTAATTGCAAGCGTACTTCAACGGATATGCCGCGCGGAGCACATCGAAGCCGACCCGATTGCGTTGAACGTAATTGCTGAAACTGTACGGGGTGACCTGCGCTCCGCGATAAACGATCTGCAAACCATTGCGGCCGGCAGAAAGCGCTTAGCCATAAAGGATGTCGTGCTTTATCGACGCGACCGGGAAGCGAGCATTTTCGATGTGCTGAAGCAACTCGTCTATGCCAAGGGAGTTAGGGAAGCTCGAGAGTTGTTATGGGCGCTCGACAAGGCACCTGACGATGCCCTCGCGTGGATTGATGAAAATATCCCACGGATGTTTGCCGACCCGGCTGACCGAGCTCGGGCCTACGACGCCATTTCGCGGGCCGATACTTTTCTAGGCCGCGCCCGAAGAAGACAAGCTTACGGGCTTTGGAGGTACGCCAGCGACCTAATGAGCGCAGGGGTTGCTCTCTCTCGTGAGGGCGAGCTAAAATTTGTCCGCTTCCAACCTCCCAGCTCTGGAAAATATTTCGGCAGAACTAGGTCTGTTCGAGCCGTGCGTGATAGCGCAGCGAAAAAAATTGCTGCTCGTTGTCACACCTCCTCGAAGGTTGCGCGAAAAAACTTCTTGCCCTACTTGCACCTGATATTCAAACACGACAAGAAGGCTGCATCTCGAATCGCGGCCGAACTCGAACTGAGCGACACTGAGGTTAATTATCTCAAGTCAATGCGGTGACTCGGAAGGTTCTCCTGTGAAGATAGTCGAGAAGCTCAAACTTGGCCAACTGGCGACCTTCCTCATAAATAAGCGACTTCCCGTTTACAACTGGTTCTATTTCAAAGAGGCGTTCTCCCGAGACCTCGTGTTTCTACTTGCTGAAACTTGGGGACTTGGCGAAGGACAACTTGGGGTAGACGGCATCGGTTATGATGTACATCCAATCATGTTGTTCGCATCGCGCGTGAAACTAAGGGATTACGATGTGGAGGAGCTCAGGGCAGCTGTCCGAGTGTTGATGAAATCGAAGTTCGAGAAACTAGAAGTTGAAGTGCCTGGTTTCGTCGCGCGCGTTTTTCCAAAAATCTTGCTGGAAGACATCGCATTCTTCAAGCGAGAGATACTAGAGGTTGAAAACGAGAAGGTTCGCGAATTTCTGTTACTCGGGTTGATGAACGCGGCGATGCGATGCAGCTGGGCGCACAAGGATGGCGCGGCGATAAGGGTCGTCAAGAAGCCGACGCATTCCCTTCGAAACGTGCTCAAAAGACAACTCCTGTACATGTGTAGCGATGTCGAGCGATTCAAGGGAAAGGCCTGCAAGGTAACGGTCGAGCACTGCGACGCAAGGAAGCTTAAGCTGGCCGAAGAGAGCGTCGATGCAGTCGTTACCTCTCCGCCCTACCTGAACAAACGGGAGTACATCAACGCGTACCGTATCGAGCAGCAGTTGTTGGACTTGGATGCTCCAGCTTCAGATCAGCTCATCGGCGTGCGCGAGGGTGGTGCTGTGGAGGATTTTTCTGAAGTTGGAGAATTTGTTGAGGGAGAACCGATCGAAGCGAAACTTTACTTCAAGGACATGTTCGCGGTGATCAAGGAGCTTTGTCGCGTCTGCAAGCACGGGGCAAGAGTTTGTTTGGTGGCATCAGATGGATGTTTCCCGGAAGATGTTGTTGATGTATGCGAAACGCTTAGCAGGCTTGCCGAACGTGCCGGGTTCAGGGCAAAGCGCGTGATCGTGGTAAACAAGCGATTCTGTACAACCCCCGCGAGAAAGAAGGTCGGAATAGCGCGGGAGAGCCTGCTGATGTGGGAGCGGTGAAGCGAGCGTTTTCACTGAGATGAAACCTTGGCAAACATCTTCGGCCTTCGGAAAGAACGTGTGTTAAAAATAGGTTGCAGTGTTTTTATTGACTAAGATTTCGGGCTTCTGAACCCGATTAAAGTTTGCTTTTCGTCACTTGGTTTCTCTTCGGATTTCTTCTCGAATGAATCTTTTTTCTCGGGCGGATTTTCTGGTGACTTTTTCGCCCCCACTTCTGTGGCCCCCAGCAGTGCTCCGATGATTTTGCCTACTTTCTCAGCGCCAAGCTCGCTCGTTACGGCTTCGGTCTTCACTAAGGTAATTTTTAACGCGTCTAAGAGTTCACTATCTATTACAACTTCCTTTTTTGCCATTTATTCACCTCCTTGAATCATTTTAATAGACTAAATACATCTTGTATGTTAAAACTTTCCCGATAAGAGCATGCACTTTTGCTGTAAAGTACCGCCGCTCTGTTTTTTCTGGAGAAAAAATACCCCTTGGTTTGGTAACAATATCCATAGCACCGCTAATTTTGAAAAATGGAGGGTCCGCTATTTCTTTAAGGTCGGATGACTCTAAAATTAGATTTTTTATTTTAGCACTTACTTGGTACTGTTTTATGATCCTTGTTACTTCTCTCTCCGCTTCTTCTAAGTCGATCAGCGGAAAACCCCCCAACGCTTTAATGATCTTATATGTCCTTTCAGCGCCGAGTTCATCCTTTACAGTCTTAACCCCCATCAGGACGCGTTTCAGCGCCCAGAGGAGTTCATCGTCCATCTCGACCTTCATTTTCGGCATCGTCACACTCCATTTCTTTATCATTTGGCCCATTCAGCTGGCCCCTCCGCTAATAACTCTGCGGAATCCGTTAATGATGGTGCGCTCTCTTTATTTTTATTTTTTGACGGCAGGTTTCTGAATGGATTCGAACAGCTATATCTGACCCCTTAGGAACTACTTTGTCACGTTTTTCACAATTTTCTTTCCTTGTCCAATCAGCACCATTCTCAATCTCCACGCTTGCTCTTGCATCGAGGCGAGGAAGAAAGTAAGAGTGACTCAAGGAGGTCTATTGCGTTGACAGAAGTATGCGCTCCATTGCTTTGTAGCTCGGGTGCGCACGCTCCCTTAGATATTTGATGAATTTCGAAACGGTTCGTGCGTCGGGTTTTAGCACGAGTGATGGATATCGGATGCCTACTAAAATAAGTCCTTCCGCTGGCGCTGGCCGCATTGCTTGCTTCGCCTCTCCCTCTAGCATCTTTTTGAGTTCGTCCAAATTGAGTTTGCCCTTGCCCACTGCAAGCAGTACGTTCACCATTCGCCGTACTTGCTGCCAGAGAAAAGCCCGGGCGATGAAATCAAAGACAAGAATTTCTCGTCCACGAACGCTCGCGTATTTGATATTCCCGAGAGTTGACCGTCCCTGCTCGTGCTTGCAGAGGTACTTGAAGTTGTGAATGCCATTGAGCAATTTTGCGGCTCGGTGAGCGAGAGACAAATCAAAGTTGAGGGGCGCCTCGCAGACGTAGCGGTAATGTTTGTTCTGTGCTTGTCTCCTAGGATCAAACTCTGATTCAACTTCTGCTACCGCGAGCACTGCGATGTCGTCTGGTAAGCAAGCATTGATGAGACTTAAATTTGGTTCCTCGAAGACATTCAATGCCACGACCTGTCCAACCGCGCTGACGCCGCGATCAGTTCGAGATGCTGTGCGGACTCGTACTTTCTTTAATTCACGATATAACCCGCACCTCTTGAAAGCTTTCAACAGTTCTGCCTCGATGGTAGGTCTGCTCGGCTGCTTGACGAATCCGAAATACCGCGAGCCATCATACGCAACTCGGAATGCATATCTCACGAGTTACACCCTTGAAATATGGCTCCCGTCTCGCGATTGTTTCGGTGAACGCTTTGCGAGCCCTTTCGAGGTCACCTGCGCTGACAGGGGAAAGCACATCGACTAGGTTATCGTTGCACATCAGGCACGGTTTAAGATAACCGTCAGGAGTGAGGCGAATGCGGGTGCAATGCATACAGAATTCGGAGTTATGCATTGGCCTGACGATCTCAACCTCTCCATTGGGAAGGATGTACCTTTTCCTCGCCTGCTTCAATCGACTTTTCTTGATGTCCAAAGCCTGTTCGCGAAGCTTTCGTTCAATTGGTTCTAAGCTCACGTTAAAGCGCTCGTAAATTTCCGCCGTATCGGGCATTCGAAGTAATTCCAGAATCTGGAGAATTGCCCCGCGACTCAGAGAATACTCAATTACCCGCTCAATATCACCCTCATTAATCCCCCTAAGGACTAGCATGTTCAACTTCACGGGGCGCAGGCCTGCATCCAACGCGGCGTCTATGCCATCTAGAACGTGCTCAAGCTTCGGTGCACCGGTGATTTTGGTATAGACTGAAGGATTCAAAGTATCCAAACTAATGTTAACACGATCAAGTCCAGCCTCTGCCAGTCCTCTCGCTTTCTTGGCGAGTTCAGTTCCGTTGGTTGTCAACGAAACGTCAACGATGGGGGGCTGGGCTACCGCGGACACTATTTCTTTTATATCATCACGCATCAAGGGTTCTCCACCCGTTAGCTTGACATTTTTAATACCAAATTCGGATCCTATTCGAACTATTTCACCGATTTCATTCGCTTTCATCTCCTGATCTCCACCTTGGTAGCCCTCTCGATGACAGTAAAAACAATTCAGGTTGCACTTGTTCGTAACAGATATTCGCAAGCTGGTGAGTGGCCTCCCATATCTATCTTTCATGCCGAATCACCTCGATTTTTATCTCCTCTCCCTTAGCGCCTTTCAGAGAGGTCAACATCCCGGCAATGGTCCCAGCTATTAAATCCTGCATGAAAATCTTAAGAGGGACTCGTCTTCCGTCTACAGTAAGCAGGACGCGGCCAAAGAGTGGTCTGCAGCCGTTTTTCGGAGCCTTCCCAGCTAGAGCTGCGAGAACGAACTCTTTGCAAGTTCCATAACCACAGTCGCCGCAGTCGAGGCCAGCTGTAGGAGGAAGCGCTTTTTGCTCGACCAAGTCGGCAATCGCTTTGAAATCATCCGGCTCCAGGACCGTTTTTTCGCCGACTCCTTGGCCCATAAAACCAACCGTGAAATCGTCGTCCAACTCCGACGCTTCGTCCTCATTTCGAGCAACCATTATCTTCACTAAATTTTCAACACTACCGAAGCCCTCCAATATGACAAAATCGAGATCGCGCAAGCTCGAAAGTATTTCTCCGAGGTCAGGCTTACGTTTCTCCAGAGTCGCAACCTCGTCGGGGCTTATACACACTACTGTCTTGCTTCCCGCTTGGGCATGCCGCCAAGTGTCCGTACCAGATTGATCCAACGTGAATCCTTGCTTCGGGACATGCTTCACCGTTCCCACGCGATAGCCACGGTTTATCAGCTCTTTGACTAAACCCTCGATTACTTTGGTCTTGCCGCTCTTCTTGCGGCCAGCTATTACTATAGCTCTAAGCAACCTCAACACCTCTGAACAAGTTGACCTCAATGACTTCGCCTTCCTCAACGATTTCCCGATTGAGCAGCACATCGATGTACCCGTCAGCCAGCGAGAGCGCAGTTATCGCACCCGAGCCCTTGAATAGTGGTTTAGCATAAACTACTCTCCCTTCTCGAACGAGCTTCACGGGCACGAGCTCTCGCCTCCCCCGCGCCGAGATGATTTTAGATGCTAACTTCGCCTGAACTCTTGCCCGTCCAGCTCGCGGTAAGCCGCTCAGACGCCGAAGGTAAGGTGCAACTAGCTGGTCGAAAACCATCAGTGCGGAAACCGGATAGCCAGGGAGCCCAAAAATCGGTTTACCTCGCACGACAGTCACGAATGCTGGTTTGCCCGGCTTCATCGCAAGCCCGTGCACAATCACACCGGGTTTTCCCATTTGGTCGATTACGGCTGGCGCGATATCCCCTGCACCAGCTGACGACCCCCCTGAGAGTACTACCACATCGCAGGTGGCCAGCCCTCTTTTGACAAAATTCGCTAGGCTGCGGGGCTCATCCCTCGCGACGCCGAGATAGTTAGCCTCACCCCCGCAGAGTTCGACTGCCCGACAGATCGCGGGTCCGTTTACATCGTAGATTTTGCCCCACCTGAGTGAGGAGCCAGCGCTGACCAATTCGGCGCCGCTTGATATCACCGCGACTTTGGGGGGTGAGTACACTTCTGCACGTTTTCTCCCGATTGCCGCGAGCGTTCCAAGTACTTGGGGCGTTATCACTCCTCCTGCGCCCAAAACCTTCGTCCCATGTTTAATCTCTGAACCTCGCTTGGCGATGTTCTCCTCTGGGGCAACCGCACGAAAAATTTGAACGACTTTTGCGCCGACCGTTGAGTATTCAACCATGATTACGGCGTTCGCACCTCTTGGGATTGGCGCGCCAGTAGAGATCTCGACACACTGTCCCCTGGTTATCTTAAGCTTTGGCCACTCGCCGGCGCGCACGCTACCCACGCAAGTGAGTTCAACGGGCGATTCCTCCCCGGCCCCAAACGTGTCCATAGCGCGAACCGCATAGCCATCAAAAACAGCACGATCAAAAGGAGGGACATCAATCTTTGAGACTACATCTTCGGCCAGCACGCGCCCAGCCGCCTCATCGAGCGGCATGTTGACCTTTCGTGGTTTGATTCTCCAATGTTTCTCGAGCTTTGCGCAAGCATCCTCAAGTGTGTCCACGTGGAGAAACTCAGACATGAATACCATCTTAAGGTTAAGTACTGGGCTTAAAATTTGTCTCATAATTAAGCATTGGTGTTTAACCTAGAGAAAAAGTCTGCAAAGTAATCTTTTTGTTCAAGGTCCGCGTGAGACAATAAGGCGATAGCATGGTGGCCCTTCGAACCTTAGCGAGTGTGATATTCGCTGCAATTTTCATCTCGATTTTCGCCGCCCTATACTTACAATATCAGAGCGGGAGCGCGGAGGCCGTTTTCAGGCGCCAGGCCGAGCAACTCGCGCAGCAGGTAAAGCTTCTGGCAGATCAAGACGCAGGGGCTTCCCTCCCCTTCGACATCGTGGTGCCCCCAAACTGTGAGCTCAGATTCGAGGAGAACCTGGTGGTGATCGTGATCGGGCAGGTGCAGGAGAATTTCGATGCAGGCACTGAGGTCAGTGGGCCGACGCTCAGCGGACAACAGATGCGGCTAGCGCTCAAGCGCACGGAGAACGGGGTGACGATAAGTGTCTGATACCTACGAGCTGCCTTTCTACCTGCTCTTCGGGGTTCTCATGGCGATTCTGCTTGCGGGGGTCTTCTTCATGCAGCTGACGAAGCAGCGGGAATTCGAGGTCAGTGCTCAGGCCCAAGCGCTCGCGGACGATCTAGCCAAAACCTGCTTTTCAGCTCTATCTGGGCAGCAACCCACTCTTGATATGCCCTTGCAATTAGCTGGTTCAGGTTATGAGCTCGAAATAGACGAGAACCGCTCGACCTTCATCGTGCGGATAACCGGGGGGACTGGGGCGGGTGAAAGCTACTGGACCATCGCAAACGTAGTGTTGCAGGTGGAGAACACAATCCTCACACCTGGAGGAAGAGTTTACTTCATGTGCTTAGGTGATATCGTGCTCGTCAGCGCCTCTCCGATTGAAGCGTTGCCTGAAAACATTCTCCCCACACCCTCAGGCGAACCACCGGAATTCTATTATTCCGCGCGAGAGAACCAGCGCGAGGCAACGGCAATCATCGCCGCCTACTTTGACGTGTCCCGTGACATTGACGCGTACAAATGGGAAAACAGCGATTCGATACTCGTCCGTGCTGGTTCGATATTGCTCCGTGTTCAGGGGTACGAAAGCTGGGAAAATGTCGGGCTCATCGATAACGCTTGGATTATTTCAAACATCGAGAACTATGCGGGAGAATTTACCGATTCCTTCCCCTGTCCAAGTGCAGAAAACGCTTACTTGAGCGGATGGCTGTACTCTCCCGCGCAGGCGCTTGGCTATTTACGCTCGCGAACTTGGCGGCGCGCAAGCGATAACGCGGTAGTAAACATACCAAATAACGCATCGATTCGAGCTTCTGCAGTGACCACCAACGTTTTTACTTACCTCACTTGGCGGGTCGAATTTGAGAGTTACATCTTACACTATCAAGCGATGCCATGGTGGTGTCTGGAAAATACTCCTGGTGTTGTTTTTCAATCGGAGCCCGAGTTAGAAGCCGTGGTTTAAGGAACGAATACTCCTCGAGCCCCAAAGATGTCCCGCACGGTCACTGAAACTATGCCGTTCTCATCCACCAGCTCCACCGCAAGCCCTTCGCACGCATAGTTCTCGTTAAGCGCTCGCTCCAACTCCTCCAACTCCGCGAGGTCCGCGTCCGCTACCAGCACCGAAGATAGCTCGGCTACGTGCCTTATCCGTTCGAACCTCGGGCGGGACATCGCATGCAGACTTAACCCGAATGCCCTAGGGCCCATCACGTGCTCAAAGCTGGCATCTAGGTAACCTCGCGCACGAATGCTCCCATTAGGTAACCACTCAATCATGAGCGAGTTATCGTCGCATAGCGGCACGGTGACCTTGAGGGTTGAGCGCGAGGAGGCGTTGATGTCAGAGATATGCGCGTTCACGTACTCGCGAATGTAATTTTCCACATTTTCACGTGTACCACCCCTTAAGCCGACATCGTACATCGCAGCAGCTATCGAGCTCTCGAGCGTTGAGTTTAGCTCGCTCTCAACCTGCGATGCTGTGGCGCAAACCACGTCAGCAGCGCTTTTTAGAATAATCGTTGAAACCCCTCGCTCTTCCAACGACTGAAAAGTAACTATCGCCACGCTCGAGCACAGAATCACGAATATCGTGAAGACCGCAAGCGTTGGAGCGGAAGCGCATTTGTCGACTTGCAAATCTAAGGGCATCCTAACCGCCACAAATTTTTGATTTACTTTTCAACTTTAAAATGTAAATTGTTACATTTTCAGTAACACGCAAAAGCTTTAAATAGTGGAATAACGCTGAAAAGCTAATTGTGGGGAGGAAGCCAGCAAAGAAGGCTGAACTTTCGCCTAAGGGCAAAGGGGAGTCATGGAAAAACCTAGCGCGGCTAGGGAAGGCAGTGGATAAGACGCGCGGTAGGGTGCGTTGAAGCCGAAGTGCTGGAAAAAGATCGCACGGCAAAAAGCGCGGAGAGGGATGACCTAACCGCCGCGGAGTAGTCGCGTGGTCGAATCCCCGCAATTTCTATGGCAAATTCAAAAATTCGCTAGATTTTGCATTAGTGAAATTTTTTAGAGCGTGCAATAAATAAAGTAATGGGAACAAGGAATAAAATGCAAGTTGATGACGCATTAGCAAAAGGCGAAAAGATTACAAAAATATCTATATTTACATTAATTTCTCTTGGATGTCTTTTACTTTTAACAGGACTTCTATCTGGCAGTGTTGCGCTGAGAGGTGATGGGGTTCACACAATTGCAGATGCATTTGTTTCATTAATTGTATTGATTGGCTTGAGAATGCTACGCAAGAGCCCTAGCGAAAGATTTCAGTTCGGCTATTACAAGATGGAAAATTTTGCATCAATGATTGTAGCCATTTTTCTCGTGTTCATTGGCATCTGGATATTTTATAGTTCATACTTGTCTCTAATTCATCCTAAAGAGTTGACCTTCCCTATCGTTGGGTTGATTGTGTCATCGTTTGCCGCTGCAGCTTTTTTCCTATTGGCCGTATACAAAAGAAAAGTGGCAAACACGCTTGGCTCAGTAGCACTGAAAACAGATGCGAAAAATTCGATAAAGACAGGGATGGCGTCATCGATAGTTTTTTTTGGGTTGGCTTTTTCTTATTTGGGATATTACCAAGCAGAGGCCGTCGCTGCTATGATAATAGCTATTTTCATCTTTGCAATTTCATACGGTGCGATAAAGGAATCTTCGCTCATCCTTATGGACGGTTGTGCTTGCCCGGGTACTAGAGGTAATGTCAAGAGTATAGCCGAGAGCGTAGAGGGTGTTGAAGAGGTTCACGAGATCAGCCTCAGAAAATCAGGACCATATATTGTTGGAGAAATGCATATTAAAGTCGATGGAAATCTTTCTGTTCATGCTGCGAATGAAATAGTAGAAAAGATTGAAAAATTGGCCAAGAAACGTATTCCCGTGCTGAAAAAATTGACTTTAAAAGTCGAACCGATGAGAAAGAATTCAAAATAAAATGATCAAACTTTTTTAAACAACAGAACCGAACTGTTAAAGCGCCGGCAAAAGTGTTTTTATTTCCCAATCGCTGACTTGGGCCCTGTAGCTGTCCCACTCCTGCCCCTTGATGTAGAGGAAGTGGTTAAAGAGGTGGTCCCCCATCGCCTCTCGGACCAAGCTGCTTCGTTTCATACAATCAAGCGCCTGCCCGAGGTTCTCCGGCAGGGCGCCTATACCTAGGGCTTCCCGTTCCTCGGCGCTCATGCGGAAGATATCTTTCTCGACTGGCTCGGGGGGCTCGATCTTGTCTTCGATCCCCTTCAATCCGGCGGCGAGCATCACCGTGAACTGCAGATATGGATTGCCGGCCGGGTCGGGGTTACGAAGCTCGATGCGCGTTCGTGCTCCTCTACCAGCTGGCACACGAATGAAGGCGCTTCGATTTCGGTTGGCCCATGAAATGTAAACAGGTGCTTCGTACCCTGGAACCAGGCGTTTATAGGAGTTGACCGATGAGGCGAGAACCGCGCACGTCTCCTTCGCGTACTTCAACATGCCCCCGATGAAGTGGAGCGCGGGCTTGCTTAGCTTATACGTGCCCTTGGGGTCGTAAAAAACGCTTTTGCTTTGCGCCATCAGCGACTGGTTAACATGCATCCCGGAGCCGTTGACCCCGAAGATCGGCTTAGGCATGAATGTGGCGTAGAGTCCGTGCTTGCTGGCGATCGTTTTCGTGACGTACTTCATCATAGCAACGCGATCGGCCGAGGTTATGGCGTCGGCGTACGCTAGGTCAATCTCGTGCTGCCCCGGTGCAACTTCATGATGGGAAGCCTCAACGTCAAAACCCATCGCGTTGAGATAGGTGACTATTTCCTTTCTAACGTTATCGCCTCGGTCGCGCATCAGGTCAAAGTAGCCCCCGTAATCAGAGGGCTTCGTCGTCGGGTCCCCCCGCTCGTCCGGCATGAAGAGGAAGAACTCGTACTCCGGAGCGGTGTTGAACATCCAGCCCTTCTTCTGGACGCGCTTCATCAGCTTTTGGAGGGCCGCTCTTGGATCTCCATCGAACCGATTGTCCTCATAGTCGTACACATCGCACACGATGCGGGCTGTTTTCATGTTGTCTTGGAGCCAAGGAAGTACAACAAAAGTGTCCGGGTCTGGCTTAAGGCGCATGTCAGACTCCTCAATCGTAGCGTACCCCAACACCGAGGACCCATCGAAGAACACGCCCTCATCAAGAGCCTTTTCGAGCTTAGTGGTCGGGATTGTGACATTTTTGACGGTACCCAAGATGTCCATGAACTGCATCTGAACGAACTTTATTCCCTCTTTCTTCGCGAGCTGCATGATTTCGGATTTGGAAGCCATTTCACCACAACCCACCTCATTACGCGTCGCATTTAAACTTGGCGTCGGATATATAATGAGTTATATAAATCAGGTGCGGTTTTAAGAATAACATCGGGCCATCACCGCGACTGGTATATCTTATCGCGATACACATAATCTTCAATAACAATAGCAGAAAATTTTCGAAATTTTTATGAGGTCTCGAATTCTTCGAATAGTGTTTCAAGAAAAACGCTTGTTTGTAAGCATCCAACCGATCCCAGTGATGACTACTGGGGAGTAACTTCGGCAGCTTTAGTTTAGATGATTAAAGTCGGAAAACCTCCAACTTCCGCACGGAGATTTCGAACATCCCGCACTTACTACAGTGTAGATTCGCTCGCTCTCCCTTCGTTGCCATCACCCACGCTGGTTTACCACAGTGGGGGCAACGCACGGACCCGTGAATCAGTTTTGAAATTTTCCTAGAATCCATTGTCGATCTCCTAATTTTCTCCCTCTGCGCCTGCTGGTGCAGTTGGATGGATAACCTCGCCCAAAAGCTTGTGACTTCGGGAAACCGCACCAGCAGATTGCGTGGGAGATATATCCGATCTAAGCCCCCTCGAGCAACCTGCGAGGTTTGCATTCGCTAGTGCAGGTAAGACGCAAATACCCGTGGCTTCACCCCCCAGATCCAGTTCACCAATTCACACCACCGGATATATCGGATTTTTCTGTTATAAATCATTAGTTCGGAAATCATTTGTATGGTATATACCAAACCCTAACCGGGGATTTCCAACGGGGATCTTGGGTTCGACAAAGAGGAGAGTTTTGAGCGAAATCAAGAAGAAGCCCATTCATGGGTATGAATTGGCAAATAGGTTGGGGATTTCCCTTTCATCTGCTTATGAGCATCTTGGGGACCTTAGACAAAGCAGGTTTGTGGATTTTAAAGAAGAGGGCAGAAGGAGGGTCTATTTCCTAACCTATAAAGGAAAATATCTTTTGAAAGCGCTTGGATAGCAGGAGCTTAAGATTCTCGTTAAGCGGTAGAACCTCTTCGATGCTAACTACGTCCCCTTAATTAAACCGAAACCCAAGTATGCGACAGTGAAGACTATTGTAGTGAACAAGACGGTTTTACCCATCGTCGCCCAAAGCTCGACCCTATCGTTGCCAGCGCTTATCACTGCTATGTAGCGCGCCATCACCGCCGCGAGGGCTATCGCTGTTAGGCCCATCACGAGCTTCAGGAGAACGAGTTCGCTGGCCTCCATCGCGCCCAGCAGGAAAGGCAGGTTCGTCAATCCAGCACCC
>LQHI01000070.1 GCA_001515185.1 Hadesarchaea archaeon DG-33
AAGCTGGGAGTTGAGGTCACAAAAGGACCGGTGCTAGATGGCCTCGGCAGATATCTGAAGCCTGTGGTTCCAGTAGATTCAACACAGAAGCCCGTCGAGGTCGCAAAAGTACTGGAGGATGCGGGGGCTGATATCCTAATCAGCTACCTGCCAGTGGGGAGTTACGAGGCTTCGCGTTATTACGCTCAACAAGCGATTGAAACAGGGGTCGGATACATAAATTGCATTCCCGAGTTTCTAGTATCGAGTAAAGAGTGGGGCAAACGGTTCGAAGACGCTAAGCTGCCTTGTGCAGGCGATGACATCAAGTCTCAAGTTGGAGCGACAATTTTGCACCGTATGCTCGCGAGACTGCTAATCGACCGCGGGGTTAAGCTGGAAGAGAGTTACCAACTGAACATCGGCGGAAATTGTGATTTTTTGAACATGCTTGAGGAGGAGCGCCTGAGCTCTAAGCGCGTGAGCAAGACAGAGGCCGTTTCGAGTCAAGTGCCCTACGAAGTGCCACTTAGGATCGGCCCCAGCGATTACGTTCCATTCCTCAAGGACAACAAAGTGTGCTACATTCACATGCGGGGACGAAAGTTCGGGGATGTACCACTCACGATAGACGTGAAGCTCTCCGTCGAGGACTCTCCGAACAGCGCCGGTGTGGTTATTGACGCCATTCGTGCGGTGAAGCTTGCGCTTGACCGTGGCGTAGGCGGGCCGCTTATCGGTGTTTCAGCTTACTTTTTTAAACACCCGCCGATACAAATGGCGGATACTGAGGCGAAAAAAGCTGTTGAAGACTTCATCGTGGGCAAAAGGGAGAGCTGATGAGAAATCTTGAATTTGATGTAGTCGTGGTTGGGCACGTTGCAATCGATATCAACGTGTTGCCATGGGGGGTCATAGAGAATGCACTCGGTGGTGCCCCGACTTATGCTGGGCTAGCGTTCGTTGCACTGAAAAAAAATGTTGGAGTCGTTTCAAAGGTTGGAGTTGATTTTTTGGAAAAGTTTCCACCAATATATCGCAAGTTTGGTCTCGATACCGAAGGCATTTTAGTTAGTGGAGAACACACGACCACATTTGAAAACACTTACGATGAAGCAGGCAATCGTACACAAGTTTGCAAACATATTGCACCGAAGATATCACCAGATGATATTCCCACAGCGTATGAGAACGCTCACAGTTTTTACATTTCACCAATAGCTGGCGAGATAACGCCCGAATTACTTAAGGCGCTCAAACGAGAAACGAATTTAGTCATGCTCGATCCCCAAGGAATTTTCAGGCGGATAAGCGGCGATGGAAAAGTGGAAATTGAACCTCGAGATGACCTAGCAGACTTTTTGAAACATGTCGATGTGATAAAAATAGGAAAAGAGGAAGCTAAAGCATTGCGAGGCGAGGTGAAAGAAATTTTGGAAGAACTGCGCAATATGGGGCCAAAAATCGCCATTCTGACAAAAGCTGAAAAGGGCTATGCCGTGCTTTCGGATGAAGGGTTCGAAGAAGTCGACGCCATAAAAGTAGATGCGAAAGACTTAACAGGCGCGGGTGATGTTTTTGGGGCTGCTTTTTTAGCGAAGTATTTGCAGACGCGCGAGGTTTCAGCATCGGCGAAATTTGCGAACGCGGCGGCTGGTCTAAAAATAAGGTACAAGGGGCCTACGGGTTTCCCTCCCGAGAAAGAGGTTCTAGAAGCCTTTAGTAGGTTCGGGCAATCAGCACATTAGCTTTCGCCTTTTTTGAGCAAATTGGGCAAACTTCAGTCGGGATCGTACCATCGAATTCCTCTCCAAGCAAGTCCCCATCCGTTTGTTCCTCAAGTGCCTTTCCGCATGCCTCTTCCCCGCACCAAGGCACGCGAGCTATCCCTCCGCGTTTTTCCATCATCCGCTTTACCGTCCCCATGTCGGAAGCGCTCTTCACAGACTCGTGAAAGAGCTTCCACGCTCGATCGTTTAGGTCACTGGTAATTCTCCCGAGCAGTTGCTTGACTTTGGTCTCGAGCACCTCCCTAGCGATTGCCTGCTTTTCACCCGTGTCGCGCCTGACCGCAGTCACCTGATTCTTCTTCACATCTTCGGGCCCTATCTCAAGCCTCAGCGGCACCCCGCGGCGTTCCCAATAGTAAAATTTGTTACCGGGACGAAGGTCGCGCTCATCGACGTGAACCCTCAAACCGGCCGCCGCAAGTTCATTTTTGATTACGGTTGCAATCTGCCCAACTGGCGCTTCCTTAGCCTTGTAGGGGATTGGCACGATCACGACCTGAATTGGTGCAATATTAGGGGGCAAGCACAGGCCAATGTCATCTCCGTGCGCCATTACCACCGCAGCTATCACCCGCTCCGAAATGCCATAGCACGTTTGATAGACGTGATGGTGCTTCCCGCTGGGGGTTTCGTATTTAAGATCATACACCTTCGCGAAGTTCTGCCCGAGGTTGTGGACCGTGCCCACCTGCAGCGTCCGCCCATCTGGGGCTAACGTGTCGAATGCGAGTGAGTACTCGGCACCGGCGAAGGTGTCCCACGGGGGGCGCTTGGTCACGACATAAGGCACGCCAAGTTCATCAAAGAAGCGCTTGTAAATTTGCACCGCTTCCTGCACCTGCGCCTCTGCCTCCTCGCGCTTGACGTGGGCGGTGTGGGCCTCCTTGAAAGTCGTCACCTCCCGCAAGCGAATCATCGGTTTGGTCATTTTCGTCTCGTACCGGAAGATGTTGACGACTTGGTAGATTTTAATTGGGAGATCTGCATGGGAACGGATCCAGAGCGCGAACATGGGATAAATGGAGGTTTCGCTCGTCGGACGAAGCGCGAGCTTGACATCGAGCTTGTCTCGCCCACCGTGCGTCACCCAGTAGACCTCGTTTTCAAATCCTCGGATGTGTTCAGCTTCTTTTTTGAAGAGGTTCTCGGGGATCAAAAGTGGGAAGAGCACTTCTCGGTGCTCAGCCTGCTCCAGAAACCTGCGAATTATCGCAAGCACGTGGTTGCGCAGCTGCAGCCCGTGGGGGAGCCAAACGTAGAGTCCTTTGACCGGGTAGCGGGTCTCCATGATATCGGCGCTGCGCAGGATGCCGCTGAACCACTCGTTTATACATTTACCGCACTTGTTTTTTGGCCACTAGCTGATAGCTTAACCGACATCATGATATTCAGTTAATAGGGAATATGCCATTTTTGTGTTAATCTTCGCTCTCTCTTGTATTTCAGGTAGTTTCTTCTTAAGTTTTTCTCTAAGCTCATTTCGAAGGTCCCAGTCCCTATCAATAAAGGCTAAGAGCTGTCCTATGCCCAATTTTTCAATTCCCATACTTGGCATCTCCAGAAGTTCTAGAAAACCTTCTACCTTCTCAGCGTAAGGGAGAGGAACAATAGGAGTATGAGCGATGGCGGCGAGGGTGAGAAAATGCAGCCGCATCCCCACTGCTAAGTCTAAACGCTTCATCAGCCCTGCTATCTGTGTAGGGGCGTACTCTCCACGAAGGATAAACGCTCTTTTTATCCTCTTCATCTTGGATATGATTGCGTGGGAATGTTGAAAGTCGTACCACTCCATTGGTATGAATAAAACGTTGGCATCCAAACGCTCAATCACGAAATCAGCTGCGTTGGCAAGTAGTGTATGATACTCAGTAGTGGTAAGATCTGGAGCGGCTGGTCCTGGCTCCCGTACAGAAAACCCCACAATATGCTTGTCGAGAGGCACAGCTTCTTGTTGTAGCATCTCATCAGTAAATTCTTCGGGCTCAATTAGAAATGCAGGGTCTGCGGTTACTATGATATCCTTCTCCACTCCCGCCCGTTGTAACAGTATCTTTGTCCAAGAATCTCTTACTGTTATCGCTTGAACTTTATTCAAAACATCCCTTATAGCTAGTTTCGCATCAAAGGTTTCGAGAGGGCCTGCTCCTACCGCACAGACCATGGTTGGAATCTTTTTACTTACAGCGATGTCTGCTTCTCTGAGATAAATCTCTGTATCACGGTCGTAGAGTATACCCCCTCCTCCAAGGATAAACAAATCTTGATCTTCCAATTCTTGAACTATCTCATTTTTGGCAAGTTTTCGCACTGGTACTACTTTTTCCACAGGATGTTGTTGCCTCGTATGCTCAACGTTTTTAGAAAAGACAGTAATCTCTACGGGCAGAGCATTCTTCAACTCACGTATCATCACGTGCAGAATTGCTTCATCTCCTATGTTAAAACCACCATATGAACCAGAGATACCTACCTTATACACGCCCTTCTTTCTAATCACATCGCCACCAATCTATACATGTACTGCTCGTTTTTAAACACGGGTGAAAACAAGGCTACCCTAGATTTCTTCTAATGAAGTTAGGATTCGAGTTCCGCGAGCTTTTATGAATATCATGTCCTCCCAGCGAGCACCGCCTAAACGTGGCACATATATGCCGGGCTCGACTGTGATGACCATCCCTTCGCACAAGATGTCTTTCGAGTCTGGAGCAAGGCCCGGGGGCTCGTGAACCTCTATTCCGACGCCATGTCCTGTGCCGTGCGGGGAGAACTTGGCGTAGCCGGCACGCGAGATGATTTCGCGAGCGGCTTTATCCACATCACTAGTTTTAGCACCGTTGCGAACACGACCGATAGCTGCTTTCTGAGCGCGCCTGACTAACCCGATCAATGTAAACTGTTTCTTTGTCGGCGAAAGTGCAAAAGTTCGTGTCATGTCTGAGGTGTAACCATTGTAAATGGCGCCTAGATCGACGACGACAAGCTCCCATCGTCGCAAGCGCTTTCGCGTCGCGCTGGCGTGGGGCAACCAAGAATTTCTGCCGGAAGCGACAATCGTTGGAAATGATGTTCCCTCAGATCCGGCCATCCGCATCTCGCGCTCGGCTTCCGCAGCAACCTCTAACTCTGTTCGACCAACCGCAATCGATTCCGCGGCGCAACGCATGCCTTTCGTGGCTATCTTCGCGGATCTCCGCAGTAAGGATACTTCCTCTCTCGATTTTATCTTACGAAGTTTGAGCATGAGTTCGGGTAGCTCACGGTAGCTTGCCGTATAAGCAGCTCGCAACTTTCGTATGAACTCCCTCCTCGCGTGATCGTAGCCCACGGCTTGAGCGTCTAGCTCTTGCATGCAATTAGCGACGAGTTGCCAGGGTTTACAAAAAATTACCCGCTCTCCACGGCGCAGAGGGGCTTTCCAGCCAGAGAAAGCTCGAACATCGCGAATCCAGCTCTCCCTCTTAGCTTGGTCGAACTCGAGCCTGCTGCATATGAGCAAGGGGGATCCCTCGGTGGGAACAATCACCGCTTTTGCCGCCGTAGTGCCCGCCAAGTAGCGAGTGTTCTGAACTGCTAAAAACGCATCCAGCCCACGTTTAACGAGTTCATCCTTCAATTTCTCAATACGCTTTCTCAAATACCAACCCGCTCAAGCTTTAGGAGTCTAGGTAAAAATGTTCTCCGATGGCCGCTCGCAAACTCGAACTGAAACGGCGTTACGGCGAAACAGCGTTCATGTATGAGCGACGTTACGAGCAAATCCAACGCGAGAAGTACGAAATCGTCACCAAGAATCTCCCACGGGTTGGTAAAGTTCTTGACTTGGGTTGCGGCACTGGCATGCTCTTAAGCGAACTCGCGCGGCGAAGTGAGTTCGTGGTTGGCATAGATTCATCGCCGGAGATGCTGGAGCTGGCGAGGAAACGGAGAGATAGCGCGGCGCTCGTGCTCGCGGATGCCGATTACTTGCCATTCGCCAATCGCAGCTTTGATGCGGTGGTCTCGGTAACCCTGCTTCAAAACATGCCGGATCCAGCTGCTACGGTGAGAGAGGTCGCACGGGTAGCAAAGCCCGGGGGGATTGTAATCATTACTACCCTCAAGCACAAACACTCTCTGGACGAGCTTGAGTGCTGGGTTCGGGCCGCTGGTTTCAAGCTGCTCAATTCAGGTGAAGTTGGTGGGGAAGATATCTTCTGTACCGCAAGACGATAGCTGAAGTCAACGTGCCTTTAAGGTTAAAATTTAACCCCAAACCCAAACCGTCCTCATAAAATCTCATCCAAAAAGGGAGGTATTAATTAATTCTTAAATAATGTCATGCAATTGTATTTCTAGGTAGAAACATGAACGAATGGCTAATTATCCTTCTAGGAATCGGTATGATAACAATAATCTTAGGGGTACTTGTAGCTTGGAAAAAGAGAAAGGAAGGGAAATCAAAAGAAACGGATTATCGAGCGTTTTTCATAATGGGAATCTCTTTCCTCCCGTTGGGAATAGTAATGACGATAACAATAGGTAACCCAGGAATGTTGGGGTTAACCGCGTTAGGAATCATATACATGATAATGGGTTTGGCCAATCGAGATAAGTGGAAGAAGAAATCATAGGTTAAATTTTAACCCCCCAAACCCAAACCTCCCCCCTCAGCTTCCAAATTATTTTTTGACAAGTTTTCG
>LQHI01000071.1 GCA_001515185.1 Hadesarchaea archaeon DG-33
GTTTGAACGGCGTGTGGGGCAGCCTGAAACTTTCCACGACCTCGCCCATGCGCATGAAGTCCCTGAAGAACCGGCGCAACGCGATTATCAGGTTTGCCCGCGTTCGCTCGCGCTTCTCCTTAAACCCTGCGAGATAGTTTCGGATGTCGACATCCGTGATCTCGCCGGGGCCTTTCTTAACTGATTTAAAGAAGCGCCTAATTTTCTGCGCGTGCCCCTTAACCGTATTCTCACGTAATTGTAGGTCAACTTCGCAGAACTGTTTAAAGGAGGCGAGCAACCCGTCCACATCTAAGGGCGATAGGTGGGTTTGGAGAACCTGTGGTCCTTTGGGCCTCAGGGGTTCGAATCCCCTCCCCGGCGCCACCTTTCGAACGTTTTAATAAGACCCTTAACGAATTTAAGAAAGACCTAGTTGGCGATTCGAATGCCAGAAGAATTCAAGCATATCGTGCGGCTCGCGGGGAAGGATCTGACTGGCGGGAAGCAGGTCCAGCTAGCGCTAGCTGACCTGAATGGCGTGAGTTCGAACTCTGCCCGAGCTGTTGCGTATGTCGCAGATATCGACCCATTCACGAAGCTTGGCAACTTGAACAAAGAGCAGGTGGAACGCCTCGAGCAAGTCTTAAAAAACCCGGCCGAGCACGGGATCCCGAGCTGGATGTTCAACCGGAGAAAGGATTACGATACTGGCAAGGACCTTCATATCTTGGGCGCGGATTTGGCGATGGTGGTGCGCACTGACATCGGGCGCGAGCGTAGAGTTCGAAGTCGTCGAGGCATTAGACATGAGCTTGGTCTGTCCGTGCGAGGGCAGCGAACGCGCACCACTGGCCGCAAGGGTCTAGTCGTGGGGGTGAAGCGCAAGGAAATTCGCATACGCGAAGAAGCCGCGAAAGTCGGGAAGGGCAGGCGGGAGAAGAAAGAAGGGGTAACGAAAGAAGAGGAGAAGAAAGAAGGAGAGAAGAAAGAATGAAGCGCCAGCGAAAGAAATATCGCAGGCCCCTACACCCTTGGGAAAAAGAGCGGTCGGACGCCGAGGACAAACTCCTCCGCCAATACGGGCTCCGTCGAAAGGAGGAGATATGGCGGATCCAGACCCTACTTCGAAACTTCAGGCGGCAAGCTCGTCACCTGCTCGCTGCCTCGGGCACTCAAGCGGAACTCGAGACCAAACAGCTTCTGGCGCGTCTCCGTCGCCTTGGGCTCGTGGGCGAGGGTGCGACGTTGGATGACGTGCTCGGCTTGAACATCGAGAACCTGCTCGAGCGCCGCCTCCAAACGCTCATCCATCGCAAAGGTCTGGCTCGGACGCCGCAGCAGGCCCGACAGCTTGTGCTTCATGGCCATATAGCTATCGCAGGCAAACAAGTCAGCGTGCCGAGCTACTTGGTACCTCTCAAGGATGAGAATATGATAGGGTATGTGGAGGGTTCGTCTTTTAAGGTTCAACCACAACCCGAAGCCCCAGCGACCGAAACCGTTATTGAGGAGAAGGTGGAAACCCGACCCGAGGAGGCTGAGGGTGGGGCCGAAGCGCAACCTAAGGAGGAAACAGCATGACAGACGGGAAGTGGGGAGTCGCTCATATTTACTCATCGTTCAACAACACTATCATCCACATCACCGATCTCACCGGGGCCGAGACTGTGGCCCGCTGGTCGGGAGGCATGGTGGTCAAGGCCGATCGAGAGGAGTCCTCACCCTACGCGGCGATGCAGGCTGCGATGCGCGCGGCTGAGGAAGCGATGGAGAAGGGCTTCACGGGCATTCACATCAAAGTGCGTGCTCCGGGCGGGGGCGGTTCGAGGAGCCCTGGCCCCGGGGCGCAGGCGGCAATTCGAGCACTAGCGCGCGCGGGTTTAAGGATTGGGAGAATTGAGGACACCACGCCGACTCCACACGATGGATGTCGACGACCTGGGGGGAGAAGAGGCCGCCGAGTATGAGGTGAAAAAAATGGAAATCAAAATCCGGAAGCTAGAAGGTGACGAGATGGAGTTCGTGCTTTCTGGCGCTAACCCGGCCTTCGCGAACGCCCTCCGTCGGACCGCGCTGCGCGAAGTACCAGTGATGGCGATCGATGAAGTCGAGTTCAAAGTCAATGATTCGGCGATGTACGACGAGGTTCTCGCGCACCGACTCGCGTTAGTGCCACTTCGCACGCTCCTTAAAGGCTACAACCTGCCCGGTGAGTGCGGCTGTCGGGAAGGGCGCTGCCCGAAGTGCAGCGTGTCCCTGACGCTTAAGCGCGAGGGCCCCGTGACAGCACTTAGTGGCGATCTGAAGTCGACCGATGAAGAGGTCGTGCCGGTGAGCGGCTCGGTCCCGATTATCAAGCTCGAAAAGGGGCAGCACCTCGAGCTGACCGCCATCGCGCGCTTGGGATTTGGCAAGGAGCACGCGAAATGGCAATCTGGAGTGGTCGCGTACAAGTACATGCCAGTGTTCGAGCTTGACGAAAAAGCGTGCGACAGTTGCGGTGCCTGTGTCAATGCCTGCCCGGTGAAAATCATCGAGCTCGCCGGGAAAAAACCGAAAATTAGCGATATAATGCTATGCACTATATGCAAAGCCTGCGCCGAAGTCTGCCCGCCCAAGGCAATCCGAATAGGAAGCGACCCTACGAAGTTCATCTTCCACATCGAGTCGGCCGGAGGCATGCCCCCCGAACAGATCATCCTTAAGGCAATGGGGGTCCTTGAGGACAAGCTCAATGAATTTTCGAAGCAAGTGAAGAAACTCTAAGAAGATTAAAACCTACACAGCACATAATTTTGCTTGGCGCGGGGGTGGCCGAGTCAGGTCAAAGGTCTAACGACCGACTAAAGGTGCCAGCTTGAGGGGCTGGTCCCGTAGGGGTTCGCGGGTTCAAATCCCGTCCCCCGCACCAACGTTAATCGGGCTTAGCTCTACTCTTGAGAACGCTCGGCTTCCAATCCCTTAACTAATTTTAGTACCTTTCTACCCTTCTCAGTCAGCCTGTAGATTCGACCAACCTTCTCACTTGGAGTCAGACACGTCACAAGTTTCTTCACTTCAAGTTCGCCCAAGGCTCGACTGATATGCGAGAGGTGGATCTTGAGCTCATCGGAGAGCTGGGTTGGGGTCTTCGGAGACTCAAGGACTAGGAAAACCCTCCGCCGGTTCTTCCCCCGAATAACGTAGCTACATTCTCCCCACATAGTTGGTTGATGGGAATCTAGTTTATAAGCAATCTATTACCAAAGTATTACCAAATATATGGAGGTGAAAACGTGTTAAAATCTTTTGCTCATGCCAATACATTACCTCGACCACAGCTGGAGGATGTAAGTTCGTTGGTCCCTTCAAGGAGGAGGAGAGTATGATTTCTAGGTCTGCCCGGGACATCAGGATAATTTCAAAACTGCTGCGCAGGCTCGTGCGCTGCCCCCACTGTGGCCGGGAGGCGTGGGTGACGGCGACGAAGGAGGAGCGGGCCGAGGTGCACAAAATTGCTGTCGGGCGGGATGTTTGATCCTGTTGGGGGCGTCAAAATTTCCCCGTTATAAAGAACCTCCACTCAAAACCTGGGCGGGTGACTTGAAGTCGATAAAATCTGTCTTTGGGAAAGATGTCGTCCTGGATTCATCGACCGTCAAACAGATTTTGAGAGGGCACCCAGAAATGGCGAAACTGCGGGACCTGAAGGAGAGCATCTCGCTCGCAGTTGCCTGCCCGGACTTTGTCTTCAGGGGGAGGTACGGGGAAAACATCGCCGCGAGGAAAATAGAAGCTGGAGCCTTCGAGGGCAGGTGGATGATGGTGCCCTACGAAGAAGGCGGCAGGGTGAAGACGGCGTTTATAGTTTCGAGTGTCGAGAATATCAAGAAGGTCGTGCTATGGAAGCGGTGATAAAAAAGTGCAAGACATTGACATCTTCTATGATGCCGTTAACTTGCCATTCATTTTTGAAATTTAACTTTCTAGGAATCGCCGAGACCGGGCCAGCAAGTGGTGAAGGTAAAGTAATTAAAGGTGGTAGTTGGCACCTGTGCGAGTGCTATACCAGACCGGCCCACAGAGAATCAAGAGAAATAACACACCGTGATCATGGACTTGGATTCCGTCTTGCCCTTGATTCAAAACAGGCGGAGAATTCACTCTCGATCAAAAAACTTAAGGGGAAATCTAAGAAGGTAAACGCTCCCCTGTATCCTTTCTCATTTAGCCGATAAGCTGCTCTGGCGCAGGCAACTAAAACGCTGGCAGTGAACTCTGAATTGTTTTCTAACTGGCATTTGTATTCAAGAATTTGTCTGTTACTATCACCCGTTACCCCTGATGTAAAAACGAAACCACCGTGAGGAAAAGTAGAATGTTTTTTCATTTCTTTCTCAGTGATGAATATAACTTCTGTATCGTACCCCTCGAAGTATTTAGGCATCTCAGTTATTTCCTTTCTTATTTTTTTTAAGTCCGCCCCTTCTTCTGGAACAACATAAACCACCCTTTTGTGCATTTCTGTTTTTGAAAAATCTGGTGCATCGCCGGCTCTTATGCGTTGAATTGCCTTCTCTATGGGGATAGTGTACTGTATCGCATCCGAAACTCCCTTAACTCTTCTCGCTGCATCCGAATGACCAAGACTGACCCCTTTGCCCCAAAAGGTGTAACGCTTACTTTCAGGCAAAAAAGCACCCCCCAAAACTCTTTCGAGAGAGAAAATACCAGGATCCCAACCAGCAGAAATTATGGACACGTTCCCGTGTTTTTTTGCAATAGAATCCATTTTCTTAAAATAACTTGGGATATCCGCATGCGTATCAAAGGAATCTACTGTATTGTATTTCGCTGCAAATTTTGGCCCCTGAATTGGCATGTCTTTTTTGGAACCCCCACAAAGAACCGCCACATCTATTTCAAAGCTTTTAGGAAGGGATTCATCAGTGCGAAAAACGTGAACATCTTTAATTTCTTTTCTCACCCGCTCTGGTCTCCGAGTCAAAATAGCCACTAATTTCATGTCTGCGTTTTTTTCAAGGGCCTGTTTAACGCCTCGCCCAACATTGCCATAACCGATAATACCGACATTTATCTTTTTCATCTTTCTCACCGCCCCCTTGTTTTCAAAATTTAAAAATTTATCCCATGACTGCAAAATAAACGCCAATTCCACACTGATAATAGCACTCACAATAACGACAATTACTCCCGCTATAACTGGGCATCTATCTCTTCACATTATTCAAGCAGCTCGTATGTTGTAGTTCGTTGGCGGGGTATACGTCCTAATTCCACGATGAGTTGTTCTAGCTGCTCGGACGTCATCAGCTGTCGGTTTACTCCAGCTGCTCGGGAGATATTTTCCTCAAACAGGGTCCCACCCAGATCGTTTGCCCCCGCTGTTAACATCAGCTGGGCTCCGCGTGGGCCAAGCTTCACCCACGAGGTTTGAATGTTATTGATGAAACCAGCGAGCATCAGTCTCGAAACCGCATGGACCCGGAAGTTTTCGTGTACGCTTGGAGATGAGCTGACGAACCCCCCGCGCCAAAGCTGTGTATTGTGGAACATGAAAGGTAAAAGAACAAATTCGGTGAAGCCTCGGGTCT
>LQHI01000072.1 GCA_001515185.1 Hadesarchaea archaeon DG-33
TAGTCGGAGGATTCGACTCGAGCAGCTCCATCCATCCTTCATCAGTCAACCTATCACTCATGGGCTGCTTGAATTCATAGTGGGAGAGTACAGGCCCAGCCCCCATGATAATTCGTCCATCTGGGACTTTGTATGCGACCAAGATCCAATCTAGATAGCCGGTTCCTTCCTCCAAGACCCGTCTTGAATTGGTGTCTGTGTGAACATCGGCGATCATCCTCGTTTCTTTTGCCAGATCTTCCATACCAGCCACTACAGGCTCAAGCTTTTCACCAAACTCGCGTATGAACTTGTAGTCCTCCTCGGTCAGCTCTTCATTCTTCAGTTCTTTCTTTGAGATGGTCAGCAACCTATCCAAAAGGTTTTCTAGGTGTTGCAATCTATCCTTCGATCCCTGGTCTAAAACATTCATTTCGGTAAGTCCTCTGCTGGTCATTTTCGTCAGTGCGAGAATCCTAGCATAAAATTCTGGCACTGGCTCAACATAGCCAACCACTGGTTTCGGCTCTGGAATTCCCATCCAAGGGGTGTAAGACTGCTTTGCGTACAGTATTGTGTCATGCCTCAACTCAGCCCACGAGGCTAGAGCCGTGTTTAACTCCTTATCCTGCCACGCATGGGTTTGCATGAATGTCGGATAGCCTTCGCCAGGCTCTATCAGCAAGGCTTTCAGCGCGTACAGCCAAGACCAATACATATTTCTATTCCAGTTATTCTCATCGAAAGCAGCAAACTCCCCTCGAAGCTTGCCTAGTTGCTCACTGTAGTTCTCAAAAGCTGTATCTCCCTCTGCTTGCAGTATTTCCCAAGCTCTGTCCGAGCCCAAAACGGCCATCACATCCAAGCCGCGCGGAAACGCCCTCCCGGGGCCGAAGCCGATTATCATTCCCATGGTAAACGGCTCGCCGCTTCCGGTGAACCTCCCAACAGCCGGGTACACAAGGTTCTGAAAAATGTAGGAATCAGGCACGTAGCGCTGGCCCATAAACCTCATTCCCTTTGTCTTTTCCAATAGGTTTTCTAGTGCCTCTGATCCCCACTCTAGAGTGGGTTCCACTGGTATGTTTCCCGTCCCGCCGTATATCCTAGGTGATGGCATCTTCGCTAGAGCCACCTTAAGATTTAACAACTGGTTATCTTTCTCCAACTCAGTTACATCAAAATTTTCGCCAAACACTTCTAATATGGCTTCTTTGTACTCGTATGGTGTTAGATCATCCGCAAGTCCCACGAAAAACGAGGTAACGGCGTAGACCCTGTTCCAAAAATCACCGACACTCGCGTTATCGGTCTTCACTTTATCCATCGAGTTCGATATCAGCGAAGCCCCAAGGGTCTGAATCCTAGCGGTTTCCTCAGATATCGTATAAGGATCTCCTCTAAGCAAAAAGGCCATGCGCCCGTACCACATCATGGCCTTGAAGTATTTCTCCAGCCTCTCGCTTCGTGTGTAATGACCTCTCGGGACGTATTGAGAATAATCTTCCTTGTACCCGAATATTGGGCTAGGAACAAAACCCGAATGTTGCTCGATGAGCTGCAACTCGGTGGTAACCTCGTCTTCAACAAACTCAGGAACAATAGTATCCGGAGCTAGAAGTTTTAGTCCAACAGCAAAATACGCTACATTTCTCCTTACGGCTTCTTTCAGATCTCCGGTTAAAGAATCATATTGATTAAGAGACTCATTTAGCATTGCTTCACTCATCTTTTTTACCTTATCAAAGAATTCCTCGTTCTCGATATCCGTCAAAATCTCGTTGAACTGTATGTGATACAAATGAAGCAGCGTATCGCTCGTGACGAAGATTGGGATGTCCTCTTCCTTGAGATCCTTGTATGCCTCAACTACATCATTATAATGCATGAGCATCCAACTTCCATAGGGTCCTTGGGGCGCGACGACGAAACCGTTTTTCTTCATCATTTCGATTTGTTGTTCGGTTAGTCCGAACTTTGAGGTTACTTTATCAAAATTAACCACGCTCCATGACTTCAAAGGTAAAGTATACGGCGGGACGCTAGGTTCTATAAAAACGTTTTCAGGCTCATAGAACGATGCCAACGCGGCTTTTGGCCCTTGTTCTGCGAAGATATTTTCTAAAGGAGTTGGCTGTTCTTGGACTGGAAGCATCCATACAACACTAGCTGCTACAACTGCTATTCCAACGAGCAGTGCCAACAGCTTGATCTCGTTCCTCATCCCCATGCCAATCAATTTTCCTCTTAGATGTGTTATAAATTTTGATTCATATCAGAAACTTATTCTTTCAAAAATGAAGGTTCTGAAAGCTACGCTATCGATGACTGAATTATTTGAAGATTTCGTTAAGGAGTTAGTATGAAAATTAACCAAACAGCGCGCCAAGTCCGGCCAAAGCTTCCTCTTCTTTCTTCTCCTCTTCGACTTTCTTCTCTTCCTTCTTTTCCTCGGTCTTTGCTGGAGCCGCCGCAGGTGCAGCTGCCGCAGGAACTGCCGCGCTCTTAATCGCCTCTTCGATATTCACTCCTTCAAGCGCCGCGACCAGGGCCTTCACTCTAGCCTCGTCCACCTGCGCTCCCGCTGCTTTGAGGATGTTCACTAGGCCGGCCTCATCTACCTTCTTGCCAGTCGAGTGCAGCAAGAGAGCTGCATGCACATATTCCATGTTAATCCCTTTCGTTCTTGTGAATACTCCAATATAAATCTTAAAGGGTTGAAAAGAACTCGCTCATACAGTGGTTAAGTTAGCCTTTTTTATCCGCAGATTTGGGCTTCTCCTCGGGCTTTGCCTCGGGCGCTGGAGCGGTTGTAAACATGCGCCTAAGCTCCTCGTCGAGCGCTTTTTCATCTTTAGAGTGAACGGATGCCGCTAGACCAATCATTTCAGCATAAGCTCTAGTCAACAGCGTCGGCATGACTTCCGAGATGGGCAAGCACACATTCAGCGCTAAGTTGCGCGCAGCGGCGCCCGCTTTCGTGATCATTAGGCCAATTGTAATGCTGGTTGGGTAGTCCGAGTTTATCGCAAGGTTCACCGCGCTGACGCAAGCGAGCTGGAGTTGTCCGATGGCTTTTGTCTCGTCGAACTCGAGCACCTCACCCGAGAATATCATGCCGGCCTCGTAGACGGCCCGGAGCTTCAGCCCAAGCTCAAGCGGGTGGATGCCGAACTTTGCAAGCGCATCGGCGACCTCCTTAGATATTAAATCTCCCTCTTTCAAAAGCGGGCAATCCTCGAGGATGACGATCTTTCCCGCTTGGATTCTCGCCTTAATCCCTACGCGCTGGAGCTCCCCGACTACGGGCCCCGGGGCGAAACCAGTTTCTCCGGCAGGGATTACAATATCCTTTGGTGACTTCGATCCGGGCTTCGCGGGGGCGCTGGTCTTGTTCTCGCGAAGAATCTTGCTAAGCTTGAACGGGCCCACGCGCGCAAGGATAAGCGCTGTTGGTCCTTGCAAGTGATCGATGAGCTCTTGGAGCTTGGGATCTTTTCGCTCAGCCGCCCGATCGAGCGAGAGCTTCAACAGAGTGTTTTTGGAGACGATAATCTCGGCCTGTTCCCTCAACTTCTGGCGCATTTGCTGGAACTGCGCGGCTGGGAGGTCCGAGATGTCGAGTATCCCAACCACCGGGTAGCGCTCTAGCTTCTCG
This sequence comes from Hadesarchaea archaeon DG-33, assembly GCA_001515185.1. Classification (GTDB taxonomy): domain Archaea; phylum Hadarchaeota; class Hadarchaeia; order Hadarchaeales; family Hadarchaeaceae; genus DG-33. Next base: position 3,638 of record LQHI01000072.1, read on the forward strand.
ATGAGCTCGCCGACGACTTCCTGCTTCCAAGGCGCAACCTTTTCAGCTTTCATCACCATTCATTACACCTCAACCCTAACTGGTTTCCCCATCGTTGCCTTAAGGTGGATCGAGCGCACTTTGCTGAGGCCCTCCAACTTGTGTTCGACTGCATCAAGCACCGCCCGCGCATTCGCCGCGAGCTCCTCATCGCTCATGTTTTCAACGCCGATGTGAGCATGCAAGGTCGGCTGGTCCTTCGTTCGCACCTTCAGGGTTTTCTTGAGGCGATCAATGAGTGGCTTCGGACCGACCGTGGGTGGAATCGGTTTAGGCATTTTCCCTCTCGGGCCCAACACAGGTCCGAGGGCTTTTCCTATCATGACCATAAAATCGGCTTGAGCTAGGAAAAATTGAAATTCATCGGCTAGCTTTTTTGCCTGCTTTCGATCCTGCTTGAGAGTTTCGATGTCCGTGCGTCCAAGCACAAGGTCTGCGCCAGCATCACGTGCCTTACGCACAGACTCCCCCTCCCCGAAGACGCCGACCTTGTACGGCTTGCCGACTTCGTGGGGAAGGGCAACGTCTAGGTCGATGCGCCCCTCTGGCTTCTTAGGATCGATGTCCCTCAAATTAATCGATAGGTCGATACCCTGCACAAATTTTCGCTGACTGCTGTTTTCCCGCATCAGCTTGATTGCCTTGAGCAAGTTTTCACTTGAAACTGGCATTATTTCAGCACCTCGTCGTGTTTTCCTTCGTCCAGCTCGCGTTGTACCTCACGAGCATCCTTGCCTTCAACTGTCACACCAGCGCTCACACACGTCCCGAGAACCTCCTTGACTGCAGCCTTCAGCCCCTTTGCCAGCGTGCCCTCAAGTTTCAGCTTCGCGATTTCGACCGCTTGAGTGAGGGCGAGATTTCCGACGACTTCCGTGCCAGAAGTTTTGGCCCCCTTCTCTAGACCCAATTTCTTTTTAATCAGTGCGGCGATAGGTGGTGAGCCGACTTCAATCTCAAATTGTTTTGTCTTCTTGTCTACGATTACGCTCACGGGGACCTTCATACCCTCGAAAGTTGACGTCTTCTCATTTATCTTCGCTACCACCTGCCCGATGTTGATGCCGAGCGGACCTAGGGCTGGACCTAGCGGTGGACCGGGACTGACTTTCCCGCCTTCGACTAACACCTTGACTCTCGATTTCATCGCAATCGCCTCACCTGAACGATATGCATGATTCCCTCAAAAGTAGGCTCCACGCGGTAAAAAAAGCTGTGGTGCAGCTGACTATTCGGCGACTTCAAGTTTTCCGTACATGCCCGAGCTAACATGGACTTCATCGCGGAAGAGCCTCGCATATCCGTTGCGAATCCGAACCGTACAGCCGACCTTGACACGATCGATATCTTTGTCCCAGAGCGAGATTTTGATTCGCCCAGAGTCGTCCTCCCCGATCGCGGTGGTCACCTTGCCCTCTCGTCCAGCCCGGCTGGTCTATGCTTCGCATTCCAGGCTTTACATCGCTTGCCTTCATTTAGCCTCCTCCCCTTTCTCCTTCTTCTGGATTACTTTCACAAAATCACCTCGAACTGTGACAGGAATTGGAACGGTTGCCTCGAAGAGCTCGACTGTTATCTCCTCCCTCCCCTCGTCAATCCGGATTATTCGCGCCCCTCGCCCATAGGGATTTCCCCTGGAATGACGCCCTTCGCGTGCTTGATTCCGACCCGCACCTGATCTACAGCAGATTTGCCGGTGGCCTCGACAAACACATAGCCCCTTATTCCTGGAGGCGAGAGCACGGCCTTAATTGGTAAGTTGAAATTTTTCGCACGCGTCACAATCATATCCGATGTGTTCTTCTCCTGACCTATGGTTGAGCGGACTGCGAATACGGCTGGTTTCTGGATTTCCTCCATTTAATCACCTTACGTGGCTGGTGTCGCACCAAAAAAAACTCCGACGAGCATTATCAAGAACCCTATGAAACCAATGAGCATGATCCCTATCCCGGTGATTTTCGCTACTTGCAAGTATTCGCTTCTATCTGGCTTCCGCGCTATCCGCAGCACGCGCTTACAGTTAGAGAGGAACTTCCGCATCTACAAGGACTCCAGTCCGAGGTCGACGGGCTCGCCCTCTCGTGGGGGCTGCTCACCTGGACCAAGCGCGTAGGGTGAGTGGACTCCAGAGAGCACTACCATGACCCGCACCGAGTTTTTCATGTCCTCGGAGATTTGCGCGCCCCAGATGACTTGGGCTTCGGGGTCTAGGGTCTCGGAGATGTGAGAAATGATTCGCTCTGCCTCCTCGAGCGTCATGTCTGGGCTCCCAACCACGTTCACGAGCACTCCCCTTGCCCCGGTGGTGTCGACATCTAGAAGCGGGCTGTTCAGTGCTTCCTCGACAGCCTCCTTGGCGCGGTTGTCGGTGTCGGATTCACCTATACCTAGCATCGCCACTCCGCCGTTCTGTAGCACCGTGCGCACATCAGCGAAGTCGAGGTTGATGAGCCCGGGCTTCGTAATCATCTCCGTTATTCCTTTGATCGCGTCCATCAGGAGTTGATCAGCTACTTTAAATGCCGCCCCAATGGGAATGTCTGGCGCAAGCTGGAGCAACTTGTCGTTAGGGATCACGACCACAGTGTCTACGACTTCCCGAAGGCGCACGAGCCCCTGCTCGGCGTTCAACCTCCGGCGTGTCCCCTCGACGGAGAAGGGCAGGGTCACGACACCTATAGTTAACGCCCCGAGTTTTTTCGCAATCTCGCCCACGACGGGTACCGCACCGGTTCCAGTACCCCCGCCTAAGCCGCAGGTCACGAAGACCATGTCGGCACCGTAGATGTGATCTTTCACAATCGCTTCGTCCTCTCTCGCGGCAGCCTCTCCCTTATTCGGGTCATTGCCAGCTCCGAGGCCACTCGTCACGTCGCGCCCTATGAGGATTTTTCGGTCGGCGGCCGTGTAGAGCAAGTCTTGAGCATCGGTGTTGAGGGCTATCGTGTCGACGCCTTCGATGCCAACTCCCATCATGCGGGAGAGAGTGTTACATCCCGCGCCGCCGCAGCCGACGACAGCAATTCGGGCTCGTGCATCCTGCAAAGCCCGTTCGAGCTCCTCGTTAGTAACCGTAGGAACCGCCTTGGGCACCTTAGCTCTAGCGGTTGAAATTCCCGGCTTCGTAAGTTCAAACCCCGTCTCGGGAGAGAACACAGCAGATTCAGTCTTCTGCAATTAAATCCCTCTTGCTATCTGCTTGGCCAATTTCTCCCGAGTTAATTTAAACCTTTGCCCCACTGAGGATTTTCCGCGTGCGTACCACTTGAATGCCCAGCCTGTCAGCGACCCGCTGGGAAATCTGACGTTGTTCACTGTTCATGCCCTTCCAGTCAAGTGCCAACAGTTCTACGCCTCCTCGGGTACGAACGAACGCTCGCTCAATCAGCATTTCATCGATGTTCACGTATTTTGGGAGAACGTGCCCCACCCCAATGTCGGTGAACAGGGCCACATTGGTGTGGTGGGGGGCATAGTGAGGTCCGCCGAGTCCTATAGCATGGCGACATTTCATCGGTAAGGTCGCTGCAACCATGATCGCGTGGGCAACAGCTGCCCCGGCTTTTTTGTCGTGCCACTGCTTGGATGAACTACCGATTTCCACGAACGTCACCGGGACATCAATCCGCGTTGGACCGTGGTGGGTGGCCTCGAGAGAGACATCGTAGATCAGCCCAAACTTGTCGCGCATCTCCACGAGAGTTCTGAGGGCGGTTTTTACCGTTGACGGGGAGGCTTCTGCGAGTCTCATCTTCTCAACCTCACCAGGCACATGTACGGTAAGCGTAGGGGTACCTGACTCGCTTGCATGTCGAGAGGCAACGATGACTTCTTCCGCATCTATAGGTAGCTCGGTGATTTGGGTCACCTCACCAGAGATTACCATTAGTGTAACATTCCCATACACATATGCGTTCGTCAGGCTCGGTGATTTCTTAAAGTCGTAATCCTTCAGCATCTGCATGGCGATATTTTTGGCGGCCGGGTCTTCGGCAGAGGCGAGGACGAGCTTCATCAGGAACAACTCGTTCTACAAGCAAAAAAGGTGGTGGGCCCGCCGAGATTCGAACTCGGGAACTTCGCCATGTCAAGGCGACGTCATAACCACTAGACCACGGGCCCCAAAATGAATTTGAGTTGAGTTGGTATAAATCCTCTACAGTCCAAAAGTGGTGGACCGGGCGGGATTTGAACCCGCGACCTCCCGCAATTTGGATGAACTTTGCAGTTTGCCAAGCGGACGATCATTCTGTTGACGAGGAAATTTTTCCCCTTCATTTCCAGGCTGATCCACCGGCCCACCGAGAAAGGGTTGTCATGCGAGCTTAAGAAATTTTGTGATTGTCTAACGCTGGACGTGCACCCCAAGAAAAACTTCATTATTCACTTAGTTGCCGGAGGTACTGTCAATTTAAGCGAGCATTGTCCTAAATAGGACACGATGTCTCAAATAGGACAATTCACTCCAAAACGCAAGCTGTCCCAAATAGGACAAGGTGTCCTAAATAGGACACAGAACGAAAAGCCTAAGTTAACTTGCGTCGCTAAGTTGCTTATTCAAAAAAGCATTCATGTCTACGCTATCAAATAATGGCTACCTGAGTCGCAACCCTTGAATCGTCTTTACCTTCCAATTGTACCGTTTGATGCGGCGCGAGCGTCCGTAGCCACAGGCAGCACAAACTCCCCTCTGGACATGGTAAGCTCGCCTACCGCACCGTCGGCAACGAATGTGCACGACCTTGTGGCGCTTGCCCATTGATGCGGTGCCCTTGACCATTTCCCTCACTCAGCAGGCGAGATGAATATGACGCTGTCTCCCCGAATTACCATCGTCCCGTAGCGCTTCACTGCTTCGTGGCCTTGGAGTTCATCTGTCTCCTCAAGCACTAGGTTGATGTGCATGTCGAAACCGCTAAGCTTTCCTCTGAATTCCCGGCCGCCCTTGAGTCCAACCAACACCGATGACCCCAGGGCGCGGTTGAGCACATCGAGAGGTCTCTGCGCCATGAAAATCATCAACTCCTCGCTAGCTGCATATTTAACCTTATCGAACCACTTTTACTTGATGCCTATAAAGCGCCGTTATCACGTGAGAAAAGCCTTGCTTAAGCAACTTACACAGAAAGTCGTCGAAAAGTTTGGTGAAACCACAGGCGAACTTTTAGAAGGGGCGATTGAAGTGATGGAGCTGGGCGAGGGCAGAGAAATCATCTTGGTTGATGGTAAAGTACTCCTGTTCAGGTTAAGTGATGAAATTTTTCCGACGCTGAAATCACTTGATCGAATTCCACTAAAGCGTGTAGTCGTTGACATGGGGGCAATCCCTCACGTCACCAACGGAGCCGACATCATGGCCCCGGGTGTGGTTTCAGCCGACGAGGAAATCACGCTAGGGGAGGGCGTGGTAATCGTGGATGAACGGCACAACAAGCCCATCGCGGTCGGACAAGCTCTTGTGCCCGGAGCTAAGATGCGAGGTCCGAAAGGGAAGGTGATCAAGAACCTTCACTATGTAGGCGATGAAATCTGGCAGCTTCAAGCAAAGAGTTAAATAGATTGAGAGCCACCGACCATTTGTTAGGGTGATTGCCTGAAATCCTTGAAACGATTGTTCGGGGGAAAATCCAAGGTAAGGCCTGAAACGGTCGAGGAAGTACCGATAATGGAAATCGAGGAAAAGGCCGTTAGCAGCCCGAGGGGCGTCAGCGAACTCGAGCCCATCTACGTCAAGAGCATGGAGCTTCGCAGCCTTGTCGATGTCCAAGAGGTCGCGGATGAACTTCGAACCGGAAACATCATGGTTCTCGATATCAGCATGCTTATGAACCAAGACCCCGCCGAGCTCAAGCGGGCGATAGACCAGCTAAAAGGGATTTGTCAAGCTATCGGTGGGGACGTGGGGCGCCTGACGGAGTCAAAGGTGTTAGCTACCCCAAAGTTCGTCAACATCCAGTTCAAAAGAGCCATCGCATAATTTTTGGTGAATTCATGCGGAAGAGGGAGTTCCTGCTCCCTATCGAGCGTTGCCCCATCTGTGGGGCCAAGGGCACTTTTCGCGTCAAGGGTAGAATCGACCACATCCCATATTTCGGAGAGATAATGGAGACCTTCGCAAACTGCACCAGCTGCGAATTCAGGCACGCTGATGTCGTGTGCTTAGGCGAGCGCCCCCCGCTACGCTACGAGTTCCAGATCAAATCCGAAGAAGACCTCAAGGTTAGGGTCGTGAAGTCGAGCACTGGGACGATCAAGCTTCCAGAGCTTGGGGTGACCGTAGAGCCAGGGCCAGCTAGTGAGGGCTATGTGTCGAACGTCGAGGGAGTGCTCAATCGTGTAGAAGGGGCAATAAAGCTGGCGATTAAAAAAATTGATGCTACCAAGCGTCGGCGAGGTCAAGCGAAACTGAAAAAAATCGATGAAGTGCGCGCCGGGAAGCGGAAGACTAGGCTGATTCTCATGGACCCATTCGGACACAGCACAATTGTGAACAGACGGGCCAAGAAACGCGAGTTGACCAAGCGGGAATTGGAATTGCTCAGGGAAGGTCCACCACGCTAGTGGAGCCTGATGGTCTCCAAGCTTCGAGGCGCCTTCGTTTCAACCTTGAAAAGTTTGTGCAGCGCGCTTGCTAGGCTAATACAATTGTTTTCATCACCATGGACGCATATGACGCGCTGCGGTTTGGGTGAGGCCCTTCGCACGTAGTTCAGCAACTGGGCCCGATCCGAGTGCCCGCTGAATCCCTCGACCGTTTGGATTTCCATGTTTACCTTCACCTCCGCTACCCTCCCCTTGTCGTTGCGTAGAGGGACCTCGCGCCATCCCTTCTGGATGCGTCGCCCGAGTGAGCCCTCGCACTGGTACCCGACGAAGACAAGGGTGTTACGCGGGTCGGGCGCGAGGGTTTTGAAGTACTCGAGCACTGGGCCTCCGGCCATCATCCCTGCCGTCGATATGATTATCGCCGGGTCGCCGTCGATTACCTGTGCGCGTTGGTCTGGACCCTTCACTCGCTCGAAGAGATCGGAAAGGAACGGATTCTCGTCGGCTCGGAATATCCGTTCGCGCAGCTCTGGGGACAAATACTCTGGATAAGCCGTGTGGATTGCCGTCGCCTCCCATATCATCCCATCTAGATAAACTGGCGTCCCGTCGAGTAGTCCCTTTCGCTTGTAATCCTCAAGCAGTACCATGACCTCTTGCGCACGCCCGACCGCGAATGCCGGAACGATAACCTTGCCCCCACGCTTCGTGGTCTCGGTCACGATTCGAATGAATTCCTTCTCAGCATTTGCGCGGAAGGGCTGGATGTCCTCAGCACCTCCGTATGTGCTGTCCATGACGAGGGTCTCCAAGCGGGGAAATGTGCAGACGGCAGGGGATAAGAGGCGCGTACTATCGAATTTCAGGTCGCCCGTGTACACGAGGTTGTAGATTCCCTCACCAATGTGGATGTGTGCAATCGCGGAACCTAAGATGTGCCCCGCGTTGTGGAAGGTGATCCGGACATCGGGTGCGATGTCGGTAACATCGCTATAATCGAGCGGAATGCAGTGACGAAGGAAGGTGGTGATGTCGCGCTTGTTGTAAGGGAGTGGTCGATCCTCGCGCTCAGCTATGCCCACGTAGTCCAGCTGAAGGAGCACGGCGAGGTCGCGTGTGGCTGGAGTACAGTAGACGGGCCCTTCGAACCCGTACTTGAAGAGATATGGGACGAACCCGCAATGATCAAGGTGGGCATGGGTGAGAATCACAGCGTCCAGTTCGGGCAATCTGATCTCCGGGACCTCAAGGTGGGGAAAAGCCCGATCCTCGGACGCGACATTTACACCGCAGTCGATCATGACTCGGCTTTCAGGGGTCTGGAGCAAAAACGAGGAGCGCCCAACCTCGCGCGCGCCCCCTAGGGCCGTGAAGCGAATCCAGTCGCCCTTGCTCTTGGGCTCGCGGTGGATCCGCCTGCCTATCTTCCGCAGGATGTCGCGTCGCTTGGTACTACCCTGGATTATCGAGAGGCGGATGTTCCGTACAATTTCTGATTTGATAGGTGGCGCCCGCACCACCCGGGGCGTCCAGCTGATTTCTCGCATTATCTCGCGGAGCAAGGAGCCACCCTTACCTATGGCTATTCCGGGCTTCTGCGCCTCGATTGTAACCTCCCCCACATTCTGGCTGAAAATTATATCGGTTATTCCAGCCTCGGTAGGGACAAGGCGTCGGATGTCCTTCTCGGCTTTCTTAGGCTCGGTCAGAATTTTGGGGTCCGGACGGAGGATTATTCGTTTCCGAATTTTACGTGCGAACTCCTTTATCACCTCGCCGTTCTCCATTAGAAGGCCAAGGTTCTTGCAGTAGAACACTACCCTAGGGCCCTCGAAATCGATATCGGAGATTGCGCTGGCAAAAGGTGTCTCCTCTCGCACAATTCGTTTGATTTCATTTAGTAGTTCTTCCGCAGCCATGCGTTCCCCCTTCCAAGCAGTTATTTCAAACAGTTAGATTAAGCCAACTTTTTTATCTCTTCGGGCGAAAGTTCGCGATATCCCTTACTTGTTATTGCAGCAACCATGACTTCGTTGCCCGTGGCGATATCGCGCTTTATCGCAGTTTGCACAGCTTTGATCGCAATGGGCAATGCTTCCTCGATGCTCATACCCTCCTTAAACTCGGTTTCTAGCACACCATATGCAACTGGTGAACCCGAACCCGTAGCCACCATGATTTCCTCCGTCAGTGCGCCATCGATATCGACGAAGAACAACTTAGGGCCGAAGGCATCAGAGCCCCCAATCAGCAGGTTCGCGATGTAAGGGAGTAGGCCGTACGCGTGGAGGATGTTAGCAGCGAGTCTGGCACTTGCTCGCACGTTCATGGGAGTCCCCTCACGCAGCAGGTAGTAGCTGGCCTCGGCCTGAAGCGTGCTCACCAAGCTCTGAGTGTCCGCGACCCCTCCAGCGGTGGTGACGCCGATGGTGTTGGCTATCCTAAACACCTTCCGTGCTTGCTTGCTCGCCACGAGGTAACCCATCGTGGCCCGGGTGTCCGTAGCGAACACCACTCCGTCCCTGCAAGCGAGCCCGACCGTCGTCGTCCCTTCAAGATATTTAAGCTTTGATTTTTCCAATCTAATTCCTCGCTTGAAAAAATGCTGCACTAGAAGCAGCAATTTAGAGCTGGCGTTAACTGTATATAAAGTTTATCAGCCAACAGAAGTTCGGTAAAACTGATGAAAGAACCCAAACGTATAGAGCTGCCTCGCGAGGTCTGGATAGGCCCACGCGTGATTGCGCATGTCACTGACGTTTGCAAGCGCTTGTGTCCCGGCAAACACGCCTTAATAATTTCCGACGCCACGACCTACAAACTGGTTGGAGCTGGAGTTCAGCGTTCACTTAAGCGTGCTGATTTTGAGGCCGAGTGCTCGTTAGTCAAACAGGCCGATATGGCGACCGTCGCAAAGGTGCGCAAACTCGTCAACGGCAAAATAAACTTTCTGCTGGGTGTCGGAGGTGGCACATGCATAGATGTAGCAAAGTTAGCCTCGTTCAAGGAGGGCAAGCCCTTCATCTCAGTGCCCACTGCTGCTTCTCATGATGGCATCGCCTCCTCTAGGGCCTCAATCAAGGGTGGAAGAAAACCGACTTCAATAGAAACCCACGCCCCCATCGCAATCGTCGCAGACACACTCATCATCAAACGCGCGCCTCATCGCCTGCTCGCAGCTGGTTGCGGGGACCTCGTGGCGAACTTCACAGCGGTCCGCGACTGGGATCTCGCACATCGATTGTTTGGCGAACCCTACAGTGAACATGCCACAGCTCTCTCGCTCCTCGGTTCTCAGATTGTGATGGAGAATGCTGAGCTCATCAAAAAACACACAGAAGAGAGTGTGCGCAAGGTCGTGAAGGCGCTAATCTCGAGCAGCGTGGCAATGGGAATCGCTGGAAGCAGCCGTCCGGCGAGTGGCGCAGAGCATTTGTTTAGTCACGCACTTGATCAGTTCAATCCCAAACCTGCGCTCCATGGTGAGCAGTGTGGCGTGGGGGCGGTGATGATGGCCTACTTGCACGGAGAGGACTGGCAGGCAATCCGAGATGCGCTCCGCACGATAGGATGTCCGACGAACGCGAAGGAACTCGGCATTCCAGCGAAGTGTGTAGTTAAAGCTCTTACCACGGCACATCTGATAAGACCTGAGCGCTACACGGTGCTAGGTGCTGGGTTGAGCAAACGCGCGGCAGAGCGGCTGGCGAGAAAAACAGAGGTAATTTAGTTTGGTGAGTGTAACTCTTCCCTCACTATCGACTCCAACCATTTTTCCTGATTTTCCCCGCGAGCTTCCAGTCCTCGATGATAAATGAACTTCGATATTCACACTTCTGGCAGCAGCCGTAGATTGACCAGAGCTGGAGTCCTCGAGGCCCATTTAAGCCTTGAATAACCGCAAAAAGGTAAGTATCTCACTTAGGTACTTCTTTCATCATATTTGCAACCGCTAAAGCTCGAGGAGTTTGGCCCGAATTTCATCGCCGCCGTTTATCGTTATCTCGGCGGCATAACCCTTGCTAATTGGCCCGGGGTTAACCATCAAAGTCCGCCCCAGCTTGTCGGTGTTTCGGGCCTCATGCACGTGGCCGCAGAGCGCCACCAACGGCTGTTTCTGCTCGATGAACTTTCGTATGCTCTTGCTCCCGACATGAGTACCATCGGCGATCTGGTCGAGCTTAGTGTCGTAAGGTGGAGCGTGGGTAACCAATACCCTGTTGGCGTCGGGGGTGCAGGCTAGAGCCGCCAATTCCTCTTGGATCTCCACTTCGGTGAGCTCGAAGGGGGTGTTGAAAGGGGTTAGATTGGAACCCCCCAGCCCCACAAAAGTGATTTCATCGAGTTGCTCGCACTTGCTGTGGAGGTTAACCCCGTACTTGTCGAACACCTGCAGAATCTGCTTGGGGTCACAGTTCCCCGGTATCGCAAATGTGGGCACACCCGTCGCCTTGACCCGCTCAAGCAAGCTTTCAGCGAGATTAGCTGGGCCGAGGTTCGTGATATCACCTATAAGTACGAGGCAGTCATAGCCGCGTTTGAGAAACTTCAAAAGGTTTTGCTCACCGTTCGGACTACCATGGAAGTCGGCGACCGCTAAAATCTTCAACTGCCCACCGAAGCTTATAGGCGACAGAGAGCATTAAAAGTGTTTTGGGCCTTAAAAATGGTAAGTGCGTTGCTGGAGAAGTTTAGAGACCGCGGTTTGGCTACTCGAATCCTGCGGAAAATCCGAGAGCTCAGTCCAAATCGCAAAGTAAGATTCATGCACGTGTGCGGGAGTCACGAGCTAACCATCACAAAATTTGGTCTCCGCTCACTTTTTCCCGATTGGCTCGAAGTGATTAGCGGCCCCGGCTGTCCAGTTTGTGTAACGAACGTGGCGGAAATCGACGAGGCGATTGAGCTTGCTAAACAGGGGCACCTCATCACCACCTTTGGCGACATGTTTCAGGTCCCCGGAACCCAAACTTCGCTCGCCGGTGCAAAGACCGACGGCGCGGATGTCAGAATAGTCTACGGTGCGGCGGATGCGGTCGAAACGGCGCGACGAAATCCTGAGCGAGAGGTCATCCACGCGGCTGTTGGATTTGAGACGACTGCCCCCACGACAGCCTCCGAGCTCCTTCGCGAACCCCCCGAGAATTTTAGCTTACTCGTGTGCCACCGCCTGATTCCTCCCGCGATGGAGTTTCTGCTAGCATCGGGGGATGCTGCACTCGACGGGTTCATCTGCCCGGGCCACGTCTCGACCATCATCGGTTCTAGGCCCTACGAGCCTCTCTCAAAGCGCTACAGAGTACCACAGGTGATCGCTGGATTTGAGCCCATCGATGTCCTGCTCGGGGTCTGGATGTTGTTAAAGCAGTTGCGCGAGGGGAAGGGCGAAGTGGAGATTGAGTACACCCGCTCGGTTCGCTCAGAGGGGAATGTGGTAGCACAAGAAAAAATGCGTGAGGTATTCAAAATTGTGGACAAGCGATGGCGCGGCTTCCCGGTGATCCCGAAGTCGGCCCTTCAGTTGAGGCACGAGTTCAAAGAGTATGATGCACGTACAAAATTTGACGTTCATGTGGAGAGCATGGCGGACTTCGCAAAGGGATGCAGGTGCGGCGAGGTACTTAGGGGGCTGATTCACCCTTGTGAATGCCCGCTGTTTAACAAAGCGTGCACTCCAGAGCATCCAGTAGGACCATGTGCCGTAACCACAGAGGGCGCATGTAACATCGCAATGAAGCACAAACCCTCATCTTAAATCGCTTTTTCCAGTATACAATAACCCTAATTTTTCATTTTAAAGACGCATATTTTCCAATTTTGCAATTTATATGTGGATAAATGACTATTTTTGCCGAAATAGTTAAAAATTCCTTATTTTTGTTGATTTAGAGGAAAATTTTTATACCACTTGCCCATAATTTAGCTTGTTCTCGGTGATTGGGTTGGCTGCAACAAAGAAAAAAGTGACTGAACTCCTCAGCTCGATCCGCAAGGAGGGCAAACTTGAGTAGAGCTGCACGGGAAGTTCGTTACCCCATCGTCCTAAAAATTGCTTCTCCAGACATCACTAATAAGAGCGAAGCAAAGGGCGTCAAAGTTGGGTTGACCTCAGAGCTGGAGCTTCGACAATCGTTTGATGAGCTGATCGATAACGCCCGTGCATACAAGCCGGACGCGAAAATTCTTGGAGTGACAATCCAAGAATACCTTCCTCCTGCCCGCGAGGTGATCGTTGGCGCTCTGCAGGACCCCTCCTTCGGCGCTACGGTGATGTTCGGGTTAGGGGGCGTATGGGTAGAGGTACTTAAGGACATCAGCTTCAGGCTGGCTCCGCTCAACGCTGAGGATGCACGCGAGATGATTCAAGAGATTAAGGGCTACCCAGTGCTCGCGGGCATCCAGAGGGCGCCTCCAGCCGACATTGACGCGCTCGTCAACATCATCCAAAAGGTCGGGCAGCTAGCACACGAGTTCCCTGAAATAACCGAGATAGACCTGAACCCAATTTTCGTGTTTGACAACGGAAAGGGCGCGGTGACAGCCGACGCCCGGATAGTCCTTGGGAGGCGCAAGTAATGTCGGGCGAAGTTAGGGCAATTTTCGAGCCGAAATCAGTCGTACTAGTAGGCGCTTCTGCTAAAGAAAGAGTGGGGACCGCTTCGCCAGTCTTTTTTGGCTCGCTTGTTCACAACACACTTCGCTTCTTCAAGGGTAAGACTCACGTCGTTGATTTTAGTGGAAGGCTTGACGGTGCTGTCAAAAATTTGGATCAAGTCCCCAGTGGATGCGATATCGCGGTAATTGTGTTGCCCCCCAAACTCGTTATGAAAAATTTACGGAAGCTGTTTGCTCGAAAAGTGAAGGCCATGGTTTTGGTCGCCGGAGGTTTTGATCAACATCAGCTAGAGGAACTTACGCGCGCGGCCGCCAAGCAAAAGGTTCGGGTGCTTGGCCCAAACGTGCTGGCGGGGGTAATCAACACGACGAAGGGCTTGTGTATAACTCTCGAGCGTGGACTAATGCCACCATGCGGCGGCATTGCGATGATCTCGCAGAACTGCGCGGTTGGAACGGCGATGCTTGATCGAGCCTGCTCTTACAGCGTGGGCGTGAGCAAATTCGCGTCAATCGGTGAGGGCGCCGACATCACAGAAACGGACCTGCTTGAATTTCTAACACACGACAAGGAGACGAAGGTAATTTGTATTTACTTAGAAAGCGTTCGTGATGGGCGAAGGTTTCTTGAGTCGATCCGCGAGGCGGTGCAAAAAAAGCCAGTCGTAGTGCTGAAAGGGAGCACTGTGCGCGAGGGGGTTGAGCGGAATAGAATATTCGTCGCTGCCCTTAAGCAGGTCGGCGCTCTTCAAGTCAGTGATATCGAGGAGCTCCTTAGCGTCGCGGATGCACTAGCGAAGCAGCCATGCATGCGGGGCAATCGGGTGGCTGTAGTCACTAACGTTAGTGGACCGGCAGTTTTGGTCGCGGACGTGTTATCCCGCGAGGGGTTAGCGTTGGCAAAACTCTCCGACAACATCATGAAGAAAATCATTCAGAAATATCCAAATATCAACATCGCGGATTGGGTGGACCTCGGCATTGACGCAAATGGCGATCGGTACAAGTTTGTTCTTGAACAAGTGCTATCGGACTCGGGTGTCGACGGTGTGGTAGTAGTAAACGAACTCAAGTCGACGTTTCTCAAACTCGAAGATGTTCAGGAAGCAGCAAAAGCAGTGAAAAAGTCGAAGAATACACCAGTAATCGACATTGTGATGTGCGGGGAAGACTGCGTCCTTGTGCGGAATGAACTACGTGACAAAGATGTCTGCGTTTACGATTCACCGAGGAAAGCCGCTCGAGCGTTGTGTGCACTTTGTTCATACGGAAAAATTCTCAAAAAAGTTGGAAAATGAAGAAGACGGGCATCTACTTAGCCAAAAACTGCCCATATCCAGGCTTTCCAACTATATCTCCATTTTCGGCCACTACAATGCCTCGTGAGATTGTCATCACAGGCATACCCTTAATCCTCATTCCCTCGTAAGGGGTCCAGCCAACTTTGTAGTGCATTTTTTCAGCAGTTATCATTGCCTCCTTTTTGAGGTCCACGATCACGAGATCAGCATCGGAGCCCTCGCGAATGACCCCTTTGCGCGGGTAGAGACCGAAGATTTGCGCAGGCTGGGCACAGAGTGCATCGACAAGTCGTTCGAGCGTCAGCCTGCCCTTCGCGACACCCTCGCTAAGCATGAGCGGCAATAAGGTTTCGACGCTCGGAACGCCGACTTGGGCTGCCCAGATATTTTCCCACCCGACCTCCTTTTCCGCCTTGGTGCAAGGTGCATGGTCGCTCGAGACGATATCGATTATTCCCCCAGCCAAAGCATTCCAGAGCGCCACACAGTCTTCACTTGTTTTCAACGCGGGATTTACCTTCAGGTACGGCCCCAACCTTTGCATGTCTTCTCGCGTGAAAAGCAGATAGTGCGGGCATATTTCGCTGGTCACTGACATCCGCTTCTCCTTCGCCTTTTTGACGAGCTCAGCACCTTGGCGTGTCGTGATGTGGGCTAAGTGCAGTTTACAGCCGGTCCGTTTGGCGAGCATGATAACTTTTTCGATAGCTTTTTCCTCGGCTTCATTCGGGCACGACTCCGCATGAGCTAATGAGTCCCTCCGTCCTTCCTTGAGGAGCCTCCCCGTGCGTTTCCGCAGAACTTTGTCGTCCCCCGCGTGGACAAATGCAATGCCACCAATATTTTTTATCGCGGCCATCAGCTTCTCTAAAACCGGGTCTTCGATGCGGTAGAGAGCACACGTAAATATCTTGAAAGATTTTATGCCGAGTGTGGCGAGCTTGGGGATATCTTTGATTGAGTCAGCGGTCATTTTTCCCGCGTGGAGATCAAAATCTATAAAGCTCTCCCTCTGTCCAAATTCAATGATATTTTTTATCATTTTTGGCGTCAGCATCGAGGTGTCGAGGGGTGTCACAATTACACTGGTGATGCCTCCCGCTACGGCCGCGGCACTACCATTTTGAAAATCCTCTCGAAAGGGATGACGATGGTCGTAGAGGTGGACATGGGCGTCGATAGCTCCAGGCATCACAATTTTCTCCTTCGCGTTGATTTCTCGATCAGCTTTGGGCAGTCCACTTGTAGCAATTTCGGAAATACGTCCTTCTTCGACCGCAAGCTCTCCCCGTATGATTCCCTCAGGCAAAACCAAGCGCGCATTTCGAATGACTAAATCGGCCAAAACATCACCAAGGTTAGAACAAGTTAATGTATCCTCAAGGCAGCTGCCCGAATATCACCTTCGTTCACAGTTTTCGCGCCGCGATGTTTAGCTAGCTTTATCGCTTCATTCGACAGCTCAGTCGCATATTCCTCGAGGATTGCGCTGAGCTCAAGAGCGGCGTCGCGCGACACACGGACTTTAGCTGCTTTTCGAATAATCCGATCCATTGTGGATACTGAAAATTCTGACATGTTCTCGTCACTATAATCAAATGATTTAAGGGTTTATTTGGGTTTGGTGATATCCCCCACGGTTGAAACACATGATTTCTCGCTCGGTCCAAATTTAAGACACCGAAAGTTTAAATGTTCGCCGATGGTTTTGTTCTCAGGGATTGAATGGTTGACTTATTAATTAAAAATGGTTTGATAGTCACGATGGATAAAGATTGTCGCATCATTGCAAATGGTTCGATTGCAGTTGAAGACGGCCGCATCATCTCGGTCAAGCGGGGCAAGGTGAAAACCAAGAGCAAGCCAGAAGAGGTCATCGACGCCTGCGGCAAGATTGTCATGCCCGGCCTCATTTGCTCACACACACATCTCTATGGCACGCTTCTGCGTGGCGCCCCGTTGAAAATTGAAACCCCTACCGATTTCTCACAAATTTTACAGCGCGTCTGGTGGCCGATGGAGGAGGAGATGACCCGCGAGGATGCGTACGCTAGCGCTTTGATTTCCTGCCTTGAGTTTATCAAGACGGGCACAACTATGTTTGCCGACACCTTTTCAGGTCCGAACGCCATAACCGGCGTGCTGGATCGGATTGCTGCAGCGGTCGAGCAATCGGGGATGCGTGGCATCATATCGTTTGAGGCGACCGAGCGCCGCACCCACGCCGAGGGGGCCAGGGGCACGAAAGAGAGTGAGCGGTTCATCCGGAAGATCAAGAAAAAACGCATGAGCCGGGTGCGAGGGATGTTCAGCATTCACGCTTCATTCACAGTTTCCAACGAGCTCTTCCATTACGTCCGAGAACTCGCGAGTCGCTATAAAGTGCCCGTGACCATCCACACCTCCGAGGGGCTGACGGACCTCTATCACAATTTAGGACGGTTCGGCAAGCGCACCATCGAACGGTTGAACGATGAAGGGCTGCTCGCACAGGATGTCGTGCTCGCTCATTGCGTGCATGTCAACGATGACGAGTTGACGATCATCAAAAAGACTGGAGCAAAGGTTGCTCACAACCCCATGAGCAACATGCTCAACGCAGTTGGGGTCGCGCCGATAGTGCGAATGCTCATGATGGATATCCCTGTGGGCTTGGGCAACGATGGGTACATCTTCGATGGATTTGAGAACATCCGGGCCGCCTTCTTGCTGCACAAGGTTGCCCTCCGCGATCCTCGCGCGATCTCGCTCATGGAAGCGCTCAAGATGGCGACAATCCGCGGGGCAGAACTCTACGGGTTGGGGAACGAACTAGGTTCAATTGAGCACGGAAAGCTCGCGGATATCATCATCATAAATCCGGCCACCGCGCCTACGCCTGTACGTCCTGAAAACGTCGTCGAGCAAATCGTCAACACCGTTGATGGCGATGATATCGAAACGGTCGTCGTCGGGGGCAAGGTCATAATGCGCGAAAGAAAAATTCAGATGTTCGACGAGGCGGAGGCGGTGAAAGTGGCGCGGAAATCGGCAGAAAAACTCTGGCAGAAGTTTGAGGCAATAAAAAGGAGATGATGAGATGGTCGATTTATCTGTGGAGATATGTGGCTTAAAATTCCGTAACCCCATTTTGCCTGCGGCTGGCCCCACGGTGCACAACGGAGATGCTTTGGTAAAAGCCGCGGAGGGCGGCGCGGGCGGATTGGTCGCTAAGACTGTGAGCGTTTCTCCTGCCCATGTACCCCGCCCCTGTATAATCAAGGTCAAGGATAGCTTGCTGAATGCCGAGCTTTGGACCGACCTGTCGCTCGAGCAATGGCTCCGCCACGAGTATGCGAAGGCGAAACGAACGAGGCTGCCGTTGATAGCGAGCGTTGGCTACAATGCCGAGGAGATCCGGGCTGTTGCCCCCAAGCTCAAGGCGGCCGGTGTGGATGCCCTCGAGCTATCAACTCACCACCTCGAAAACGACCCGATGCCGGTGGTCGAAGCGACGAAAGCCGCGAAGGAGGTCGTCGATATTCCAGTGTTCGTGAAAATCAGCCCGAACGTGCCCGACGTGGCCCAATTCGCGCGAGCTGTAGAAGAAGCAGGGGCAGATGGCATAGTCGCGATAAACTCGGTGGGGCCATGCTTAGCAGTCGACATAGAAAACACGATGCCCATGCTCGGGAGCATCTCTGGCTATGGCTGGCTCTCGGGCCCCGCGATCAAGCCTCTCGCGGTTCGATGCGTGGCCGACATCTGCCGCGCGGTGAAGATACCGGTCATTGGAGCGGGCGGAATCAGTAACGGGCGCGATGCGGTTGAGTTCATAATGGTTGGGGCCTCGGCGGTGCAACTCTCAACTGCAGCGATAGTCCGCGGATACAAGATTTATGGACTAATAGCAGACGAGATGGCTAAGTTCATGCGTGCAAAAGGCTACAACTCGATCAACGATTTTAAGGGCATCGCACTTCATCACCTGCCCGAGCAGCCTTTTCGTACCACAGCCAAACCTCCTGAGGTAACTGCGTCGAGGTGCACGGGCTGCGGGCTCTGCGAGCGGTACTGTCCATACGATGCGATCCGTATCGTCGGGAGAATCGCCCGCCTAGACCCCGTCAAATGCTACGGCTGCGGGCTCTGTGTCTCGGTCTGCCCAACGCGAGCAATCCGGTTATAATCGCGCAGAACTTCGGTGGATATCTTGCATCACAAACATTTTTCGAACGCACCACAACCCTTGGATCAATTGAATCATGAATCGATTTTTGACTTCATAATTTATTTCCATGACATTTAATTACAACAAATGATTTAGAAAGAACGATGCAGATGTCGCAACCTACCAGAATAAAGCAACTGATTCACAATGGGGTTCTCATCCCTACCTACGAACCCCAAGGCTTCACCATCCGTTATAAGGGGAAGAAACTCTCGTTGACCCCCGAGCAAGAGGAGATGGCAGTCGCATGGGTCAAGAAGCTGGGGACAGACTACGTGGAAGACTCTGTCTTCACCAAGAACTTCGTGGAAGACTTCTCCAAGGCGTTAGAGGTTGAAACTTCCTCCAAAATAGAAGACTTCGATTTCTCCAAGATTCAACGCTGGGTCGAACAGGAAAAAATCAAGAAAGAAAACATGCCACGCGAGGCGCGAAAGGCGTTGGCTGAGGCAAGGAAGAAAACTCGGGAAGCCAACAAGGAGAAGTGTGGATACGCCGTGCTCAACGGTGAACGGGTGGAAATTGGCTACACCGTAGAACCCCCTAGCATTTTCATGGGTAGGGGTAAGCATCCATTTAGAGGAAGATGGAAGCCAAGAGTCACCTATTCGGATATAATACTGAACCTGTCACCCGATGCCCCTACACCAACACCTCCGGGCGGGAAGCGCTGGAAGGAAAGGGTCTTCGATCCGAATGCCATGTGGATAGCCAAGTGGCAGGACAAGCTTAGTGGGGAACTTAAATATTTATGGATAGCCGACACCGCGCGCTTCAAGCAGGAGCGCGAAATCGAAAAGTTCAACAAAGCCCGAGAGCTTAAGGAGTTCGTTGAGAAGGTTCGACAACACATTGAGGAGAGTTTGGTCTCGGATGACATCACCCAGCGCAAAATCGCGACCGTATCTTACTTGATAGACAATCTGAAAATGAGGGTCGGCGACGAGAAGGACAAGGACGAAGCTGATACCGTTGGCGCAGTGACGCTGAGGGGTACACACATCAACATAGACCACTCTGGACAAGTAAAATTCGACTTCCTAGGCAAGGACTCGGTGAGATGGGTTAGGACCATCAGGCCGCCTGCTCAAGTCGTGAGCAACCTGAAGTCTTTCATCGGGAAGCCTAGAGCACAAATTTTCTCGGGAATCCGATCGGAGCACGTAAACGCTTTCTTAGGCCAAGTGATGCCAGGACTCACGGCTAAGGTCTTCAGAACTTATCACGCCTCGAAAAGCGTCAGAAAATATCTGGCCAATTCCAAGGTTCGACCGGAAGACACAGACTTCGAGAAGAAGTATGTGGCCAAGATGGCGAATCTCGAAGCGGCAATCACCTGCCACCACAAACGAAAGCTCCCGAAGAACTGGAAGGAATCCCTTAAAAATAAAGTGAACAGACTGAAAGCCCTGAAGGCGAAGCTGAAGGAAGTCAAGGAAAGGCCCCGCTCACGCTCACGTGCGAAGCGGATAAAGAGCCTTCATGGGAGGATGAGGGCTGCTAGGCTCAAAGTGAAGCTGACAAAGGCTACGCGCGACTACAACCTCGGGACATCGCTCAAGTCCTACATCGACCCGCGCCTCTACGTCAAGTGGGCGGGAGAAGTTTCATACGACTGGAAAAAAATCTACCCCAAAACTCTCCAGCGAAAGTTCGCTTGGGCTAAAGATAGATAAATGTGTTTTTTAAGAGAGCACACCATCCGCGAACCGCTCGATGTACCGTAGATACTTGTTTAAGAAAGCCTCCTTCGAAAATTGCCGTCGGACTCGCCGCCGCCCTCGCCGCCCCATCTCGGCCGCTCGCTTGGGGTCGCATGAGCATGCTTTCTCCAACCTGTCGGCGAGCTCGCGTTCGCTCCCAGTCCGGAAGTACAGCCCCACTTCACCATCAACAATCTCTCGCAGCGCCCCAGCCGTCGAGACTATCGTGGGCACCTCACACGCCAGCCCCTCGGCCGTCGCGTATGAGAAGCTCTCCCAGTAGGAGGGCATGATGGTGAAGGTGCTTGAGGAGTAATAGTGGGGAAGCTCGCGCAGCCGCCGCCATCCCACCAGCTTGACATACTTAGAGAGATTCATGCGCTTCACCGCCCGCTTTAACAAGATGCCGTCGTCTGTGAGCATCCGAAGCTCGAAGTTGGAGCACCCCCTGTCTACCACGCGCTGGACGCTCCGCAAGAGTAGGTCGACTCCCTTCTCTGGATGGTTCCGCCCGGCGTAGGTAAACACAGTTTTCCCGTTTGACTCGCACTTGACTCGGTTGAACAGGTTTGTGTCGACCCCGTTGTAAATCACGTCAATGCAGTTACGGTCGAACCGCCGGGCGAGCTCTCGTTTACAAGCTTTGCTCACAGTTACCGTCCGTCTAGAGTTCTCAATCGCTTTGGCCTCCAGCCTCGTATCGCGGCGAAGCCTGCGTTTGTTTGCTATTCGAACCCCAAAACGCTCCGCAAATTTTTCCCGCAGGAACTCGGGGCGATGGGAGATGTATACGAGGTTGTCGAGCCTTGCGCGGGCAATCAGCTCCCCGAAAGCGAATGAGTTGGCCAGAATCACGTCAAATTTTTTGAGATCGACGGGACTGCGTCTTCCAAGCAACCGTTCCGCAAATCGTTTGGTCGCCGGGTACAGGATATCCGCGTCGTACGGGCGGTGCTCGCGAAACCTCGGGGTGCGGACAAACAACACCTGATAACCCTCGCGGTGGACCAGCCTGTCCCGTTGCGAGGGGACAATGAACGTGAGGCTGAGATTTCGGCCTCGGGCACGGGCGAACGCCCCAAGCTCCGCTAGGTAGCCGAGGTACATCCCGGCCCCCGTCGCCACCCTGCTCCTAGAGGGGGGCTCCCAACCGAGTACTGCAACTTTTAACTTTCGCATCTGGAACACACTTCACCTCAAGCCCGTCGAACGAGAATCACGATATTCTGACGGACCCAATCGGTGGTGATACATGGGGCCGCGAGAATAAAAACGTTTACCAAAAATGGAAAGCAAAAAGATGTAACATTTTATAAGAAATAGACTTGAATCACGAAAAAATATAATAGAAAATTTGGGTCACCTATTTCCGCTTGCTCGAACACGGCGAAAATCAAATCTGAAGAGGACCATAGCACCTCCGAACCCCCCTAGGAACCCGAACCCGTGGGCGAATACATCAATCCCCGGCCCGGCGCTCAGGAAAACCCTGGGGTCGGTGAAGATCAACCAGAAAAAGGAGAGGAGAAGGGAAAAGGTCACGAGGGCGGGAAAAGTTTTCATAAATCTCCGATCGAACCTGAACGGCCTCCATTTTTTACGCCTGCGGGACCGGCGGCGCTCCTTGGAAAGTGTCTTTAAGTGAACCGGTAGGCTCTGGAGGCAGGCCGCAAAGAGGACTCCGAGGGCCCCGTATACGATTCCCGACGCCCCCCAGGAGTTGAAGTCAGGACCAACCAGCGTCAGCGGATACTCTATTACATTCGCACCGATGCCAGCGAGGAATACGAGCCAGAAGAAGATGCGGCTCCAACGCCTGCGTACCCTCGTCGGATACGCAAAACTCACGGGGATGAAAAGCAAAGCCGCTAAGGTGAAACCCTCGAGGTTGCTGGCGAGGTGGGGGAGGTCGGCGTGGGTGAAGGCGGAGGTCAAGATGCCCCAGGGGCGGTCGGCGGAGAGCCAGAGGCCCTCGAGGAGCGGGGGGTGGAGAGCGACCAGACCGAAGATCGCAAGGTTAACGAGCGAGAAGATGATGAATGCTAGGCCGACACTCTTGAAGCCGACTAGGTGGCGGTAAAAGGCGTAAACTCTCATTCTCCCCTATAAAAATAAAAAAAGGAAATAAAAAGGTTGTTTATCGAGGGATCTTTAGGTTTTTACCTCACTTATTCTCAAACCGTGTCCTAGGTTATGGGCATCAGGGAAGTGATATGCTAGAGTTCCTCTTTCTTTTCTTTCTTCTTCTTTGCCATTTCTGTTCACCTCCTCGCACTTTTGTCGATATACTGCATGTCAAAGAATCGCTGGGTCGTCGGTAGTATCCTTTTTCCTTTCAATCTTCACATTCTTTCTCTTCTTCCTCCTCTTCCTCTTCTTCCTCTTCTTCGTATTTCCACTCCATGGGTATCTCCCTCGCCTGTTCGCTGGGTATCATTTCAACTCATATTTAAAGTTATCATTGGTTTTTATTTCATCATAAGTCGTAATACTTATAAATTGGAAGTTATGATATATATCGCTGAAAAATTGGAAGTGATAGAATACAAATCTTAAGTGGTAAAGGCTACGGATGGTGATTTGAATGGCGGAGCTTGCAATCGCTCCCTTCAAAAGAATGCTGAGAAAGGTCGCGCCGGACATGAAGATATCGGATCCGGCGAAGAGGGAGATACGGAACATGGCGGAGAGATTTGCCATGGATGTCCTTAGAGGTGCCATAGAGATAACGAAGATATCAAAGAGGAGAACCGTGATGGTGGGCGACATAAGGGCCGCAAAAAGGCAGCTGGTCAAGACGATTTGATAGTTTTTAGTGGCCTAGTTAGGAGAGATTGGATTCCCTGAGATAAAAAGGATAAATAAGGCCAAGATGTAGGACTACCGTAACATCGCCACGTAGTCTCCAACTTTTACACCCAGACTTCGCGCAACTGGCCCACACTTAGCTCGAAAGATGTAGAAGAATTTCCCACTTTCTGGCAACTCTGAAAGCGTTTCATAATTTCCCATCCCCTTAGCCACCACCAGGTCCGCCCGCGCGAACCTTTCTCTAAGCTGGGGAGAAGCCCTATCCGGGTAAAAGCCCACCGTGGCGGGAGAAGGGATGATCTCGGCAGGAAGC
>LQHI01000073.1 GCA_001515185.1 Hadesarchaea archaeon DG-33
TCCGTGATTTCTTGCCCTCGGTGAGCTGGCAAGCAGTGCATGACGATGGAGTCCGGCTTTGCCCCCTTTAACAGCTGGGCATTGACTTGGTAATCCTTAAACGCCTTCATCCGTTCTCGGGCCTCTTTCTCCTGCCCCATTGAGACCCACACGTCTGTATAAATTACGTCTGCTCCATCAACGGCTTTTTTTGGGTCTGTCGTGAGCTCGACCTTTGCGCCGCTTTTCTTCGCGTTGGTCCGTGCCTGCTTTACGATATCAGTAGGCGGCTCATAACCATGTGGACAGGCAACTGAGATGTTAGTGCCGACCAGCGTGCACCCCAGTAATAAAGAGTTGCAAACGTTGTTTCCATCGCCAATCCACGCTATTTTAAGCCCATTGAGTTTGACTTTGTGCTCGCGAATTGTGAGCAGGTCACTTAAAGTTTGGCACGGGTGGTGTAAGTTGGTCAGCCCGTTAATTACAGGTACGCTTGAGTAACGCGCGAGTTCGACAATGATATCGTGTTTAAATAACCTCGCCATCACCACGTCAACCCAGCGTGAAAGGTTGCGAGCCACATCAGGAACGGATTCCCGCTCTCCCAGCTGGATATCAGCGGGCGCCAAGTAGATCGCGTGTCCACCGAGTTGAGTCATCCCGGTTTCGAAGGTCACCCGTGTGCGCAGGGATGGTTTCTCGAATATCATACCAAGCGTCTTACCTTTGAGCAGTTCGTGCGATTCCCTTTGTTGAAGTTTTTCCTTGAGCCTCGCAGCTTCATCCAAAATTGCCTTGATTTCACTCGGACTCAGATCCTGCATGGAGAGGAGGTGTTTAACCATCACTTCTCAACCTCGACAAATATCGCATCCAACGCCTCTATCAAGCGATCGACATGTTTTCGCTCGACTATCAGTGGCGGGACGAACCTCAAAACTTTATCGGCGGTGCAGTTTATCAGGAAACCACGCTCCCTAGCTTTAACTACTGCAGCGTCGGCAATTTGTTTGGTAGAGAGTTCCATCGCAAGCATTAGCCCGAGCCCTCGCACCTCTCGCACGCACCCGTGTTTGTTTGCGAGTTCATTCAATCGATTTTTGAAGTATCCGCCAATTTTCGTGGCTCGCTGAGGTAGCTTCAAATTTTGCATCGTTTTTATTACAGCTTTCGCAGCTGCACAAGCCAAGGGGTTTCCGCCAAAGGTCGAGGCGTGATTGCCCGGCGAGAACGATTCCATCACCTCAGCTCTAGCGCCAAGGCAACCGATTGGAAAACCGCCACCGAGCGCCTTCGCCATGGTGAGTTCATCAGGCTCCACACTCCAGTGCTCGCACGCGAACCATTTGCCCGTGCGCCCCATCCCAGTTTGGACCTCATCGCAGATTAAGAGTACACCATGCTCATCGCATAGCTTTCGTAGTCCGGGCAGGTAATCTTTGGATGGCACGTTTATGCCACTCTCGCCCTGAATCGCCTCTACGATTACAGCAGCCGTTTGCTCGCCCATCGTTCGCTCGACGGCAGCAAGGTCGTTGAAGGGCACGAAATCGAAGATTTTTGGGATGAGGGCCCCAAATGGCTCACGATAACTGGATTTCCAAGTCGCGCCAACGCTAGCTGCCGTCCTGCCGTGAAAAGAGCCCTGCATAGCGATGATACGCTGACGTTTGGCGTGTTTGATCGCGAGCTTGAATGCACCCTCGATAGCTTCTGTGCCAGAGTTGCAGAAGAAGAACTTGTTGATGCTCTTTGGGACTACGCGTGCGAGCAATGCCGCTAGCTCTGCTTGTTGCTGGATGTAATAAAGATTTGAGGTGTGCATTAACTTCTTCGCCTGAGCGGAAATCGCCTTGACAAGCGCTGGGTGGCAGTGTCCTAAAGAGCAGACCGCGATGCCCCCCACGAAATCGAGGTAACGCTTTCCCTGAATGTCCTCGACGAACATCCCTCGTCCCTTTACAAATGCCAAAGGTTGGCGTCGGTATGTACTCGCAATGTAGCGCCCATCTAGTTCTTGGATGCGCTGCATTTACTTGCTCCGTTCGATCATCGTGCCTATACCGCGCTCGGTCAAAATCTCAAGCAAAAGCACATGGGGAGCGGTGCCGCTGATGATGTGAGTGCGCTCGACGCCACTCTGCACGGCCCTCAGGCAGGCCTCAATCTTTGGGATCATGCCCTTCTTAATGACTCCCTCTTGAATGAGCTTCTGTGTTTCCTCAGCAGTCAGTTGCGAGATGAGTGTTTTTTCATCTTTCGGGTCACGCATTACACCTATAACATCAGTAAGCAGGATGAGTTTTTTCGCGCGCATAGCGGCTGCGAGTTCGGCAGCTACGACATCGGCATTGATGTTCAGACTGCGTCCTTCTGTATCTATACCTATCGGAGCGATTACAGGGATGTAGCCTGTGCCCACGAGGTAGTTTATGACGGTTGGGTTTATCTGCTCGACTTCACCGACTAACCCAAGATCTACTTCGACCTCTCGCCCCTTGCTCGTCGTGGTCTTGTAGAGGAGTTTGTGAGCGCGAATGAAATTTCCGTCCATGCCCGAGATACCCACCGCGCGCCCCCCATGCTTGTTTATCCCCAGCACAATCTCTTTGTTGATTTTTCCCGCGAGCTGCTCATGCAGGATCTCCATCGTCTTCTCGTCGGTCACGCGGAGCCCTTCGACGAACTTCGGCTTCTTCCCCAGTTTGCGCATCTCCTCACTTACCTCGGGCCCGCCGCCGTGCACGATTACGATTTTCATGCCAACGTAGCTTAGGAGCACGATATCGCGGAGCATGGCATCGAGCAGTTTCTCTTTTCCCATCACGCTCCCGCCAAGCTTGATAACTATCGTCTTGCCGTGAAATTCCTGAATGTAGGGCAGGGCCTCGAGCAATATCTTGGCGCGGTCTTGCATTTTCACCCTAAGTTGATTTCATTAAATTACATGTTCTTAAAGATAATCCAAACTAGGTCGTGTATTTTGAGTTGATGCGTACATAGTCATAAGTTAAATCGCATCCCCAAGCGGTAGCGCAGGCTTTTCCCGCGGCGAGGTCAGCATGGATTTCGATTTCCTTGCTGCGCATGATGTCACGCGCCCGCTTGAACGCCCGCTTTGCTTTAGGTTTGCCGCGCACGACTAAGTCAACGCGGCCCCGATCGCTGACTAGCTCCAAACTCAATTTTGACGGGTCAAACGACGCTCCCGAATAGCCAAGGGCAGCGATTATACGGCCGTAGTTAGGGTCGCGTCCGAAGATAGCAGCCTTGATTAAATTTGACCCCGCAATCGCAAGGGCGGCGCGGCGGGCATCCTTCCGGTTACGGGCGTTTTTAATTTGGACCTCGATTAGATGCGATGCGCCCTCCGCATCTTTGGCGATCATCCACGCAAGTTCAGTAAGCACATAATCGAGCCCGGCCTGAAACTGTTTATCTTGGTTCTTGAGAGTGATCGGGCGATTTTTTGCGCGTCCGTTCGCGAGTGCGAGCACCATATCACTGGTGCTTGTTTCGTTGTCGATATTGATCATGTTGAAGCTTTGATCGGTCGAGTTTTGAAGTGCTGCCTTGAGCGCTGCAGAGCTCACCACGGCGTCGGTGACGATGAATGCGAGCATGGTTGCGGTTTGTAGATTTGGGCGAATCATGCCAGCGCCTTTTGTCATGCCAGAGATAGTTACAGGCGTTCCATCCTCGAGGTCGACCCGGATGGCGATTTCCTTGGGCTTGGTGTCGGTTGTCATGATTGCCTTAGCTGCGCTCAGGCTTGCCTCGCGCGAATTCGAGAGTTCCTCGGCGGCCGCACGGATTCCAGTCTCGATTCTCCGCATGGGCAAGCGTAAGCCTATTAGGCCCGTCGATGCAACAGCGACATCTCCAGTACGGAGTTTCAACAGGCGCGCCACGAGGCGAGTCATCTGACGCGCGTCTCGCAGCCCCCGCTTGCCTGTGTAAGCGTTCGCGCTCCCCGAGTTCACGATTATCGCTCCAAGCTCGCCGTTCTTCACGTGTTTCATTGTCACGAGCACCGGGGCGCCCTTAACCAGATTTGTGGTAAATACCCCCGCGGCTGCAACTGGTCCATCTTCACTTGAGATTAACATCATGTCAAGTCCGCGGCGCTTGATTCCCGCTCGTACACCAGCCGCAAGGAATCCAGGGACTGTTGTCACACCGCCCTCGAGCACCGTGATCATGCGAACACCAATAAAAGGGGTACGAGGACGACTTTAATCTTTTCGCGCAGGGTTTCCTAGCTTCGACCATAAAGCTGTCATGGCCGTAACGCTGGGACCTCTAATCCCTTTGTTTCATCAAATCCGAACATCAAATTCATGTTTTGAATAGCCTGCCCCGAGGCGCCCTTGACGAGATTGTCGATGGCCGAAACCACGACAAGTCGATTGCCCGCCGCGTCAAGTTCAAATCCAATGTCGCAGTAGTTTGATCCAACCACGAAGTTCACCTGCGGTAGTTCCTCAAGTACCCGCACGAAGGGCTCGCGAGCGTAGAACTTTCGGTAGAGTTCGAGTAATGATTTTTTACTAGTCGACTTTTGCAGGAAGACATGTGATGTCGAGAGGATTCCTCGTACGATTGAGATGAGATGGGGTGTGAAGTGGGCTTCGACCTTTCCTCCAGCTAGCTTGCTCAACTCTTGGTCGATTTCAGGGGCGTGGCGGTGGGTGGTCGCGGCGTAAGCTCGAATGTTTGCGCATACGAGGGGGTGGTGGGTCACTTCGCTAGGTGTGGCCCCCGCACCGGAGGTTCCAGTCTTAGCGTCGATGACGATGTGGTCGAGGTCGATCAGGCGTTGTTTGACTAGCGGTGCCAAGCTCAGAATTGCGGCTGTCGGATAGCACCCCGGGGTTGCGACGAGGCGTGCACGCTTGATCTTCGCGCGGTGGAGTTCAGGTGTCCCATAAACACCTTTGACCATTGGACTCTCGTGCTTGGTGTAGAATCGCTCATACACCTTAACGTCATCGAATCGGTAGTCCGCGCTGAGGTCTATTATTTTCGCTTTCTCCTTGAGCAACTTTGGCACAAATTTCATTGCGACACGGTGAGGTGTAGCTACGAAGACTACATCGGTCTGCTTTCCGATTTTCACGTAGTCGGGTTTCACGATTTTCAGATTAACTATTTCACGAAGGTTTGGATGAACCTCGCCCACAAGTTTCCCGACATTGTGGATGTCGTAGGCTCCAATGAGCTTTACCTCGGGGTGGCCAGCGAGCAACCTGAAGAGCTCCACGCCCGTGTAGCCCGATGCCCCGACTACCGCAGCCGTGATCGTCATCGCGAACGCCTCTTAGCCTCCTTCAATAACTTTATTTCTGCTTTTGTAATTGCTCGCCTTCGCGCGCGCGTAATCTTCGCGCAGTGTTTCGCTTCTCGCTTCAATAATTTAAGTTGATTTTTAACAGCTTTTGGCGCGGGGCCACCGGGCAACTCCCGGGCAGTGATGCATTTGCCGAGGTCGAGAGCTTCCTTCAGCTCCTCGGGTTTTAGCTGAACCTCCTTGTCGAGAACTTCCTTCGACGCTATTCGTAGGTCCTCGATGTTCAGCTCTTCTGGAGCTCGGACCTCCTTGGTTGCGCGGGCAATCATCCTTCCAACGA
Organism: Hadesarchaea archaeon DG-33; assembly: GCA_001515185.1. Lineage (GTDB taxonomy): Archaea > Hadarchaeota > Hadarchaeia > Hadarchaeales > Hadarchaeaceae > DG-33. Next base: position 5,613 of record LQHI01000073.1, read on the forward strand.
TAGCGTGGGCATCCCTGAAGGCCAACCCAGTCTTCCACACGAGCACGTCGGCGAGCTCGGTTGCGGCCGCGAATCCCCCTTCGGCCCGCTTGCGCATGAGTTCCCGATTCGGCTCAACCGCGCTGATCAGTTTTGCCATCACTTCTGCACCACCCCTCACCTCGTCGACGGAGTTCCACAGCGAGGGGGTCAGATCCTGAAGGTCGAGGTTGTAAGATTGGGGGAGGGCCTTCATCACCGCGAGGGCTCCTGAGAGGTTTCCAAAGACACGCCCAGCCTTCGCGCGCGCGAGTTCGGCCACGACTGGGTTCTTCTTCTGAGGCATGACGCTGCTTGTCGCCGCGAATTCCTCGGGCAATTCGATGAGGTTGAACTCCGCTGAACTCCAGAGCACGAGTTCCTCGGCCAGCCTGCTGAGGTTAGCCATTGCGATTGCTAGGGCACTCATGGCCTGCAGGGCGAAATCGCGTGAGCTGACGGCGTCCATGGTGTTCTCTTCGATGCGCTTAAAACCCAACATGTGTGCCACTCGCACGCGATCGATAGGGAAGCTCGTCCCCGCGAGTGCACAGGCACCCATCGGGCATGAGTTCGTGACATCGTAGGTCTGTTCGATGCGCTCGACATCACGAAGGAAGGCGAAAGCATAGGCGGCGAGGTGGTGCGCGAAGGTGGTGGGTTGAGCCACTTGGAGGTGGGTGTAGCCGGGCATTATCGTATCGATATTTTTTTCGGCGAGTGCAACCAAGGTACTCACTAGTTCGAGCAGCCTCTCCTCAACATCGAGCAGGTTTTTGCGCAGAGTCAAACGGATTGCCGTGGCGACTTGATCGTTGCGGCTCTTCGCAGTGTTGAGCTTGCCTCCAACTTCTTCGCTCGTTTCCTTGGTCACGAAATCTTCAACTGCCATGTGGATGTCCTCGAGCTCTGGACGAAGATCCAACCCACTAACGCCGTGCTCGTGGAGCTTGTAGAGCGTTCGGAGGATGGCGGCCGCGTCTGCGCCGTCGATAATCCTACGCTCAGCGAGCATGATTGTGTGAGCTAGGTTGATTTGCACGACCGAGTAGAAAATCCGAGCATCAGCTTCCATCGAGGAGATGTACTCGCTAGCCAGAGGGTCCATTGCTCGCTCAAAGCGTCCCCGACGAATCACCTTAATCACCCTTCCGCTTGCGTAGGATCTTGCTTTGAAGTGCGTGGAATTTTATGACTCCGATAGCATCGCGCTGGTCGAAGCCGTAGCGCTCAAATGAAACAAGCCCTTTGTCGTAGAGGGAGTAAGGTGAGCTGCGGGCCACCACGCGTGAGTTGCCGTGGTTGAGTTCAACCTTTACCTTGCCCGTAACTCTTTTTTGCGTGTTATCGATGAAAGCATCCAAGTCCTCGCGTAGCGAGTCGAACCATAACCCGCTGTACGCTAGGTCCGCCCAAGTTTGGTCGACTACCTGCTTGAATGCCAGCTCCTGTTTCGTCAGCACGAGTTGCTCAAGCGCTCGATGGGCTTGGATTAGGACAGTCGCCGCCGGTGCTTCATAGTTCTCCCGCGCCTTCAGCCCAAGGATTCGATCTTCGATGAGTTCGATCCTACCGACGCCGTACTCGCCAGCTATCTTGTTTAGTTTGGTGATGAGTTGGAGACCGTCCATGCGCTTTTTATCGATAGCAATCGGCACACCTCTCTTGAACTCGATTTCAACGATGCGTGGTTTCGGGGGAGCTTTCTCGGGGGATCGGGTCCACACGTAAATCTCTTCAGGTGGGGCGCGTGCGGGGTCTTCGAGCGCACCTCCCTCAATGGAGCGTCCCAAGAGGTTTTCGTCAATGCTGTAGGACTTACCTACTTTGGGGAGGGGGATGTTCTGCTTCTGCGCATACTTGAGCTCCCACTTCCGGTCAAGGTTAAGTTCTCGAATTGGTGCAATGATTTTGAGTTCGGGAGCCTTGATTGCAATGGTTGTATCGAAGCGAAACTGGTCGTTTCCTTTACCTGTGCAACCGTGTGCCACGGCATCGACCTTTTCTTTACGCGCGACTTCAACGAGTTTGCTCGCGATGGGATAACGGGCGAGTGCTGTCGAGAGGGGATAGCCTTCATACATCCCATTCGCCTTGATGCTGCGGAAAATGTACTCTTCGACGAATTCTTTGCGCGCGTCGACGTGAACGTGCTTGATAGCACCTAGCTGCGTTGCCTTCACTGCCATCTCCTTTAGCTCTTTGGGATCCTGACCGACATCAACGGAAACTGTGATGACATCGGCCTTGTATTTATCCTGAAGTAAACGGACCGCGACACTAGTGTCCAGTCCTCCACTGTAAGCGAGTGCGACTTTCATTTCCGCACCACTTGTTGTTTACGAAGTCGACATAAAAGGTTTGAGGTATTTTGGGCCGAATGCGGGGAGGGCAACGTACATATATTGGGCTCCGTCTCCGAAAACCTTTTAGCGTTCGCCCTCCATCGCTACAGTTGAGCCTTGAGGCGTGGAAATAGCGAGGATTGTATAGATGGAAGTGGTAGTCAAGTTGAACGGTGACCTGCGCGAGAAGGCCGGCACCGGCACGATAAAAGTTTCGATCAATGAGGATGAGACCGTTGACACCTTGTTCATGAAGCTCGGCCGACGTCACCCCCGAGTGGTCGAAATGATTCTTGACCCGACAACGGGAGAGCTTCAGGAGAATTTCAACATCATGCTCAACGGCCGAAGGATTCAGCAGATCCGCGGAATTCACACGAAGCTCAAGCATAAGGACGAGGTCGCGATTTTTCCTCCTGCAGCTGAGAGCAGCGCAGCAGAGTGACTCATCTCGCTTTGGAAGGGCTGGACGGGAGGCACGTCGATATCGGTTTTTCAGGCGTTCTACGGCACCGCGGTTTATGGAATTTAAGTTCGCCATCGCCACCCCCCCTCGGTCAGGCTGATTGGATTTTTGATAGGGTTGGTTCCTATCCCAGTTCGCAAATTTAAAAAGCGGGACCAAAATACCAGAGCAAATAAGGGATAAGCAATTCAGCAGAGTTTCTTGGATAGTTTCTTGACGTCGGCTAAGAATTCCAAAATTGAAGGGTCTGAAAGTCGGTACATTATCTTTTTTCCCTCGCGCCGCCTATGAATGAAGCCGCACTTACGCAGGGCTTGCAGGTGATGTGATATCAATGATTGCTCTTTGTCGAGTTCGTCCATGATCTCGCATACACAGCGTTCTCCCTTTTTCAACGTCAAGAGAATCTGGAATCTCGTTTCATCCGCCACGCATTTGAGTAATCGAAGTTGTCCATCAGCCAATTTTACTCACCCCACTTTTCGGGAACCAATGCTGGGTTCGGAGGCATATCCTCACCAGCGTAAGCATGATGGGGACCTCAATCAGCACCCCCACCACAGTCGCGAGCGCGGCTCCAGAGTTGAGGCCAAAGAGCACCGTCGCCACAGCAATCGCAACTTCGAAATGGTTGCTCGCGCCTATCTGCGATGTGGGAGCAGCATCCTCGTAGGTCAGCCCCCCTGCTTTGGATATACCATAGCTCACCCAAAATATCAGGAAAGTCTGAATCATCAGGGGCAGAGCGATCATCGCTATGACTAGTGGTTGTTGAAGGATCACATCTCCCTGCAGGCTGAATAGCACCACGAGTGTGATGAGAAGGGCGGTGATCGAGACGTAGTGGAGGCGGGAGGAGAAACCGTCGAACCACTCGCGCCCCTTCCTTCGCAGAAGCTCCCTCCTCGAGAAGTAGCCAGCCACCAGCGGTAGCCCGACGTAAACTCCGACGGAAAACGCTATCGTAATCCACGGGACCGGAATCTGCGCGACGCCAAGCAGAAATCCTCCGAGGGGAGCATAGAGTGCTAGCATAATCAGAGAATTTATGGCCACCATCACCAGCGTGTGCCCCATGTTGCCTCGAGAGAGATAGCTCCAGACCAGCACCATCGCGGTACATGGGGCAACACCTAAGAGGATCATTCCCGCCGCGTACTCTGAGGCCATCTGAGGAGTTATGAACTGGGCCCAAATCACTGACATGAAGAGCCAAGCGAAGAAGGCCATGGTGAAAGGCTTGATTAACCAGTTTACGAACAGCGTTATCCCAACAGGTTTTGGGGTTTTCCCCGCTTGGATTACCTTTTTGAAGTCGATCTGGACCATTATCGGATAAATCATAAAGAAAAGGCAAATCGCAATCGGGATCGAAACGTTGGCGTACTGGATATTGCTGAGCGTCTGAGCTAACTCGGGAAGGAGCCTACCTAGAACAATCCCAGCAATTATACAGATGATGACCCAGACTGTGAGGTATTTCTCGAATACGCCCAACCTTCGCTCGACCATATTCGCGCCTGTTAAATATGAATATACATTCATATAAATTGCTATAGTTTAGTGGCCATAGTGGTATCGGGGAATGGATGGAGATAGTGTTAGTCGGCCGCTCGAACGTCGGGAAGTCGAGCGTGATCAAGCAGCTCACGGGAAAGCGGGTTAGGGTGGGTAAGCGGCCCGGGGTTACGCGCAGGCCTTACCGCTATCGATGTGACGAGCTTGAACTGATTGACATGCCGGGCTTCGGATTTATGGTGGGTGTCAGTCGCGAAAGGCGGGAAGAGATAAAGACGAGTATTGTGCGCTACTTGGAGCGAAATCGGCGAAGAATTCTGTTTGCACTCGAAGTGCTCGATGCCCGCGCTTTCGGCGAAATCGTAGAACGGTGGGAAAAGCGAGGTCAGGTACCCTTAGATGTTGAG
>LQHI01000074.1 GCA_001515185.1 Hadesarchaea archaeon DG-33
ATTTTGGCGAAGCTCTCCACCACGTACAGGCCCGACTTCACGTTGCTGCAGATGTCGTAGCTTATTCTGACCACCGCCCGCTTGCCCCGAATCTCTTCAACCGTGCCGTAGGTGAAGTTTCGGCCGTACTTGAGCCTGAATACCGCAAACGCCACGAACACGAATCCCATCGCTGCCAAAGGGGGAACGAACGCCAGATGGGGTGCTTCGATTGAGAACTCGATAGGGGAGTGTCGGAATACCAGCACAAAGACCCAAGCGATGGCCACACACATGATCACGAAGCTTCGGTAGGCGGGATAGTCTCGTTTGAATGCGTGCTTGAGCTGAGTTGCCGTCAAGTAGAATAGGTAAGCGCTCAGCGCAAGAAGCAGGGAAGTGAAGATAAAAATTTCTGCAGGCAACAACGCGATGTAAATTACTGCAGCCACGAAGAGCGAGAGGATCAACAGCTGCGCCTTGAGCATCACGTACTCGGGCCATCCCGTGTGGCGCCGCTCGAAGAAGCTCTGAAACATTTTTGGGATTTCGGGCCTTCGTATCTGCGGGATCTTTTTCTTTACCTTTGGCGTCCTGCGTTTCAGCTTGCTGGGGAGCTTCCCGACCCCTAGAACCGCATTACCGACCCTGCGAAAGAAATCGGTGATTCTGGAACTTTTTCGCGGCATTTTCTTCACCAAATATCCTACCCTAAATCCACCGTCGACGAGTACTGCACGGCGCCTCTCGGGTCTCTAACGTCGATAAACACTCTAAGTTGTGCCACGCCTTCCACCTCGGTGTTCTCCCCAACATGGGCATTCTCAAGACCACCTACCCCGCCCCAAAGCAGTTGGTCTGAATAATAAACATCCGAGTGATAGATGCCATCGTACTCCTTGATAGTTATCCGGAGCTTTTCACCGAGTTTTTCGACAAACAAGACGGGCTCATCATAATCTGGTTCTCCGCCGCCCCAGAAAGCTTCATTTTCATCTTCGAAGTAATAGGACCAATTCTCCCCGGGAGCGTTCTCAATAATATTACAGTACTGTGTCCCAGCAAGATGATTTTCTCCTGTGTTTATGACATGAATCCACAACATCCAACTGGGCGTGATATCCACGAGCAACCCGGTGGCGGCACGGTAGTTGTCAGCGAGCTTACTAAGCGTGATGTCGGCATTGTCGATTAGCAGACTCTCACCCCACAAATCCTTTACCACGCGCTCGATATCATTCCCAGTATAGAACACCTTGTCAGCGGAGGCCTGTAACGCAGCGGCTTCTCCACCCATCTCAATCATTGCAAAACAAGAGGCCACAAGCAGCATAGCCGGCAGTACGAGCAGCAGCGCGATCCCGCTCAGCACGAATCCACGTTGGTCTTGGCGCATTCTCATATCCCCGCCCCCCGCCACACGTAAAGGGTAACAGAATCAAACACGTTTTCAGGCGGAAATCGTGAAACACGAGTTGCAACGGCGATATCCTCGGCGTTTATAAAATTGCCATACCACTCAGCGTGATTCTCAACGCTCGGGTAAACATTATCCAGCCGAGGATTACTTTCGTTCCCTATTAGAAACCTAAACTGTACTTCACCCGGCAAGATTTTTCGTAGCTCGTTTTCGGCAAGTTCCTCAGCCAAAGAGTTTTCCCCTTCAACGAGCAAGTTTATGATGTTGTCTAGCGTGCCCGAAAGCTGCATCACCTCGAGTGCGTCGTTGGCATGACGTTCCAAGCGCAGGTATCCGTGCTGCCCATAGATGAGTTCAGGGCTGCTCACGTGAACTACCCCTGCCATCACAATCATCACAACTAGCATCGCCAGCGTCGCGTCGAGGCTGAATATGAATCCTCTTTGGTCCCTTCCAAAACTCATGACCCTACCTCCACAGCTTCACCTCGAGTATCGCAGGCTTGGGGGCCAATGCCAACATAGCGTTTTCAGGTTGCGAGCATGCGGGAACCGCTACAAGGTAAATTATCGCCCATGTGTTTGGCTTGCCCTCAGAAACTACTGTTATCGTGTTGTATGCGTTCTCCACAAGATATTCATCCATCCCCCCGTGTTCATCCGGCCAGAAGTCTCCCTCCGGCAGATAAGGGGGAGTAAATTTGTATGTGGGTGGTGGAAAAGGTGGTATGTTTATATAAATCTCTACAGGGAGTCCTGCTTTCCCGATCGTCAAAAGAATTACGTACCAATCAAATGCTTGGAGTTCTCCGGGGCCTATCCAAAAATTTTCCGTGCCAAAAACTGTTCGCCCTCCTTCCTCATTCCAAAGCTGTCCACTAGAGTACCTGTTCTCCCCATAATTTGCGATCACGGAGCGTCTCACCACGACAACTTCTAGAGAGTTCTCTGAACTCGAATTCTCAGTTTCATCCCTCGGCCAGATGCGCCACATCTCGTCACCGCTCTCGTTAAATATCGCGACCTCAAATTTCTCAGACCCACCGAAGAGCCCCTTTACCGCCTGCATCGCGTCTTCCCAAGCTGGATTATCCCAATTGTCCAATATGCGCGCGAGTCCGCCAAGCTTTCCGAATGAGATATGGTTGATGGGTCCAAGGCTCAACCCGGGGATTTCGACGGTCAGCATGCTCTTCTCCCAATTTTCTTGAATACCCCGAGTCTTCACGAGCACGTCTGCAGCATCATTTGCCGTGCGCTCGAGCGAGTACCGGAGCGAGTATTCCTCGGCCTGCCTGCGCGCCTGCTCAAGCGCCAGCCCGGAGTAGCTCACCACTAACACCGTAAGGGCCAGCGCGAAGAACATGTCGAGAGTGAAAATTTGTCCTCGCTCTTTCATTTGGTCACCCTCGTTACCTCCACCGCCACATCATAGGTGTAGTGGCTAGTCTTGACAGGTTCTGCAGTTTCTGGAAGAAAACCGACGACGGCATTGTAAATGTGCTTGAGTGCCCCCACCCTGATGTTGTCTGAGATGCTCTGGTTATCCGGTGGTGGCCCGCCCCTCACCGTGACATGAATCGTTATGGTGCCCGCGTCGAAGTCGAGCTGTTCAATATCAATTGCACACCCGTACTCAATGTCCAAAGCAACAATCGAATTTTCCGCTCCAGCACGAACTGCCGACATCACGACTGCCATCTCGTTGCTTCCGGCACCCGAATATAGGAGCGATGCAACCGCCACGAGGATTGCCCCGACGAGAATCAACATCTCCGCGCTGGATTGGCCCCTCATGCGTTCGTGACCTCCATGTTGTTGCCCACCCAATGCACCAGAATTGTATTTTTCAAATTTTCCTGCCCCAGCACGAAATTATCAACTTTTTTACAGACTGCCACCACACTGACAGCCCCCCAAGCCGAATTTTCAACTAAGATTTGCCGCGTGGTATTGTCGAAACTGATTTGGTAAAAGTAGCTTCCAATTTTCGAGGGCAGGTCCACGTAAAGCTCGAAGTCCGACCCGTTCGCATACACGGTGTTTATCGCAGCAACGAGCTTTTCACCGATGATTCTGGCCTCCAACCTAGCGCCCATCAGTTCAGCAGCTTGATTTCGCCCTGAGTAAATGTTTAAAAATGATGCTGAAATCATCAGGAGGAGGGTAACCGCGAACACTGCGTCAATCGAGAAAAATCCTCGCTCGCGAAATCCCATCGTCAGCCCTCCACCGGCTTAATGTTTATTGTGATTTTGTAGTTGTCCTGGGTGAGACTATTGTTGGCACTCGACCACTCTACAATTGCCGTGTAGGTTCCAGCCGAGAGGTTTTGTATGGAACCGTTAAACCCGTACCTGAGATTACTTTGGACATTTTGGGTCCCGCTCGAGATCTCTAGGCTGATCGTGAGTGTGTTCTCCGTGAGCTGTAAGTCCCAGTTGTGATCCATGGGGAAACTCACGCTTTTCACCGCCCCTTTTCCATTGCTGTACACGGAGTTTATTGCCCCAGCAATCGCATCGGCGGCGAATCTAGCTTGGGAAAGATATGCAGTATCTCTTCCAGCATCCTGCGCAGGGTTTATCATCTGCCCGAACGTGACCGTAGCGAATATCACCAAAACTGCCGAAAAGATGAGCAAGTATTCGACGGCTGCTTGCCCTCGCATCTTCAAGCCACCTCGATATCGGAGATTACAATGTACCTCAGGCCATCCCTGTACTCGTACGTGAAAGTCGTCCGATGGAGACCTGAACCAACCTTGAAGTTTTCATCTCCAACAATCACACGATTTTCATTATTCTCGCTTGACAGAAGGGTCTCGAGCAGTATGATCGCTTCGCGTTTGTTGTCCCACTCGCCGTTTCCATCTAGGTCAAGCCAGATTTGAACATCCATGCGATTGTCGGGGGCGACATCGTTATCGGTGGTGTCTATCCCATCTACGTTCACATCCGCGTATATTTTTACTACCCCTCTCGGCAGCCGGTACTCAACCGTCTGCTTTGAACCAACGCCTGCGGCATAAACAGTGTTGAGAGCATTTGTTATCGTGTTCGCAGCCTCGCGCGCATCCGCAAGCTTCGAGACCTTCTCGGCGTCGGCGCGCGCCTGATTGTACATCGGCATCGTGATCGTGGCGAGGATTATAAGCAATCCCGAGATCACGACGATAAACTCGATGCTGAGCTGGCCCCTCACATTGACCACGTTGAAAATTTTGCCGCGTCAGTATTAACTTTTCTCTTGAGTTGCTCAAAAAATCACGAAATCAGCTAGTTTTGCCCGGGGGCCTGATTAAACAGCAGATTTTAAGTTACTTGTACAAATGAATATCGGGCCCTATGACGCGCATTATAGTATTTGCATCCGGTAAAGGTGGGACTGGGAAGACCACCGTGGTTGCAAACTTAGGTACTGCGCTCGCGCAACTCGGTAAAAAGACCATCGTCCTAGACGCCGACGTGACCATGGCGAACTTGGGGCTGATGCTCAGTCTTGAAGGAAAAGAAATAACACTGCACGAGGTGCTCGCGGGTAAAAAAAAGGCCAAGCAAGCGGTTTACAAAGGCCCGGCTGGCCTGAATGTCGTACCATGCGGAATGTCGCTGGAAGGGATTCAAACAGTCAAACTCGAGCGGTTAAAAAAAGTGGTGTTGGAACTCGCCGATAATGCAGATTTCTTGCTCGTCGATAGCTCATCTGGATTGGGACATGATTCGATAGCCGCGCTGGCCGTTGCTCAAGAGGCCATCTTTGTGGTAAATCCAAATTTTGCCTCTATTTTAGAAGCCATGAAGATAAAACGTGTCGCGGAGCGCCTTCATGCAAAATCACCTGAATTGATAATTAACCGCACAAGCGGGGAGCGCACAAATCTCCCCCAAAATGAAATAGAGTCCATCTTGGAGCTGCCCGTGCTCGGGGTTATTCCTGAGGATATCGAAATCAAGCGTGCAATAGCTCTCGGTGAAGCTGTGGTCGTGCGTTCACCGAAAGCACCGGCCGCGAAAGCGTTCAAAAAATTGGCCACAACACTTCTCAATCAGAGGCTGAACATGGCGTGAGTGGTGAAACCAAAGCATAAATTCTATGAGTGCCCTTATCCGAGTTCCGAAAAAAGTATTTTTCCTTGCGAAGCGATGCGATAACCTTTAAATTTAGGCAGACGACGATAAGTTATGCCAAAAAAGCGCTCCCAGATTAAAAGCGCCACAGTCATAAAACGCGATCTGGAAATAACAGAGCGAGAACTCCGCCACATCACAGAGTTTCAATGGATCTACGCAAAACGAATGTTAAGATTTGGCTTTTTTTCCTGGGTCTTCGGGTTGCTCTTGTTTTTCTTTATCTTGGTCATCCGTGGTTTAGAATTTCTCGGCAGATTATCCTTGGCTTACCCCTTATTGATAATTGCTATTGCGGTACCTATTTTTATAACGGCCTTCTCCGTGCGCAAGTTTAACGCAAAACTCAAGCGTTTGGAACGCGTCCGAAAGCTGCTGCTGACAGATTATGAGCGGGCAATCCTAAAGCGTACTAGTACCCTCATTAAGAAAAAGTGATCATGCAGTGGATTTTTTAGTTCTCATTTCCACGAGCTTTCTGGCCAACGCCTTGATAGCCTTTGAAGCAGGTGAATTTGGGCTTGCATCGACCGCAATTTTTCCTAAGTTGAAAGCTCTCTGCATGTTTACATCCTCGGGTACCTCCGCGAGCACTGGCAGGTTGAGTAGATGCCCGATTTCCGAGCTCGTGAGTTCAAACTCCTCTCGAAGTATGCGATTGACTACGACACCGATGGGCTTCAAACCCAAAAAATCCGCTATCAAGCGGGTCTTCATCATGTCTGAAGCTGCCGCAATTTCGGGGAGGGTGACCAATAACACTTCTTTTCCCGCGCGGAGCGCCGCAACAGTTTCGCGCCGTAATCCACCGGGAGCATCAATGAGCAGAAACTCTGCTTTTATCGGCAGTTTGTTCAACACCTCCGGTAAACGGTTGGGCAATGCCTTTTTCACTTGATCGAGCGTGATTCCAGCAGGTATTATTTTTAGACCAGATGGGCCTCGGTAGATGACATCGCTCAGTGGTATCTCGCCGGCGAGCACGTCATTCAGGGTATAAGGTACCTTCTCGAGTTTGAACATCGACCCGAGATTTGGGGTCGTCAAACTTGCGTCCAAGACCACGGTAGTTTTACCCATTTTGGCGATCGCGAGGCCAAGATTCGCTGTCAGGGTGCTACGCCCGACGCCCCCCTTGCCGGACCCAAGCACGATTCGGCGCACGTGATGACCATAACAGACATTAGTTCACCCGATTAAAAAATGCGGCTTTGGGTCAATTTTAGATAAATCAATATTAATTTTTACAAAAATTGAGTGATAAAAATTTGGTGGAATTTAAGCGATTGGTCATGAAAAAGCATTTTGGTAGGGTTTGCCGGAAAATTCTAAACGATAACGAGAAGGTTAAGATCCTAGCAAGCCTTTTTAGAGGCTATGAACATCAAACAGTTTCAAGTCCGCCTTCGACGGTGAAAATTTTTACGTTTTTCAATCCTTCCCGCTTTGCTGCGCGTGCGAGTTTTAGCAAGCGCTCGCGGTTGGGCATGGGGAGCTTTTGGAAGCTCGGGTCTAAGGTGCACTGGTTGCGGAACTGTTGGAGGCGTAAACAATCAACGCCCTTAACGTCATTCGCTATCCGCGCGATGATTCTCTCGTCGTCGTTCAGCGTAGGAACCACCGTGGTACGCGCTTCGACCTCGGCTTTTGAAGTGATTGCGAGTTTTAGACTTTCTTTAATTTTGTCAGTTAAGCCAGTCTTCTGCATCTGACCGGTTACTTGAGCATAGAGTTTTGGGTCATTCAGAGGTGCCTTAATGTCGATCACGACGAAATCTAGGTAGGGCAACAAACGCTTGAGCGCTTGAGAATTGCCCCCGTTTGTTTCTATAGCACAGTAAAATCCGAGTCCTTTCGCCTTTTTCAAAAGCTCCAAGCAAGCTTCGGGCTGGAAAAGCGGCTCCCCTCCTGTGACCACAAGCGTGTCAACGATAGGTCCGAGCCCCTTGATGTGCTCGATGACCTCGTCAGTATCGGCTTCCTTCCCACCACTCGGGCTGATGCCCTCAACATTCTGGCACCAAGGACAGCGCAGGTCACAACCCTGAAAGAAGACGACTGTAACTAGTTTTCCTGGCCAGTCGACGGTGCTCAGGTTAGTAATGCCCATCAAGCGGAACTTCAAGTACTAGATCTCCTTCATGCTAACTTTTTCGTCGTACTCGATGCGATCGTAGAACTCTTCCTGCTTCCCAACGTGCCAGTTTTGGACGGGGCGGAAGTACCCCACGATGCGCGAGTAGACTTCGGCAGGTTTTCCGCAGCTTGGGCACTTGAAGTGCGCCCCTCGCAAATATCCATGTTCCATGCAGATGCTGAAAGTGGGAGTTATTGTGTAGTAGGGCAGCCTAAAGTTCTCCGCTATTTTCCGGACGAGCACCTTGCAGCCCTCGGCGCTGCTCACCGCTTCCCCCAAGAAGCTGTGGAAGACCGTGCCACCGTTGTAGAGCACTTGCAAGTCATCCTGATGGCGAAGGGCCTCGACAAGATCGTTTGTGTAACCAACTGGCAAATTCGTTGAGTTGGTGTAATATGGCACCTTCTTTCCAGAGGTGATAATTTTGGGGTAGTGTTTTTTGTCGAGTCTGGCTAGGCGATGACTTGTTCCCTCGGCTGGTGTCGCTTCCAAGTTGTAGATGTTGCCGGTCTCATCTTGGAACTCGAGCAATTTCTTTCGCATGAACTTTAGCACTTTAATCGCTAACTCCTTTCCCACCTTTGTTTCAATACCCCCCCCGAGGAAGTTTCGGCAGGCTTCGTGCATGCCAACCAATCCAATCGTCGAAAAGTGAAACTTGAGTGTGCCCAAGTAGCGCGCAGAGAATGGTAGCAGCCCGCGTTCCATGTTTTTTCCAACAAGCTCCCTCTTTATCTCCAAACTGTCTTTCGCGAGTTCCATCAATCTCTCAAGCCGCTCGAAGAATTTGCCTTCATCTTTTGAAGAGTAACCTAACCGGGGCATATTTACTGTTACCACGCCCACGCTCCCTGTTTTTTCAGCATAGCCGAAGAAGCCGCCGTACCTGCGGTGAAGTTCACGCAAATCCAGCTGAAGCCGGCAGCACATTGCTCTAACCTCGCGCGGGTTAATGCCGCCTTTTATACAATTTTGGAAGTAAGGAATACCAAACTTCGCTGTCGTTTGGAAGAGCAAGTCGGAAATTTCGGATTCCCATTCAAAATCTTTCGTCACGTTGTAAGTTGGGATTGGGAAGGTGAAAATCCGCCCACGCATGTCGCCGTGAAGCATCACATCTAGGAAAGCTCGGTTGACGAGGTCGGCTTCGGGCTGGAAATCAGCGTAGGTTTCGTCTAGGACTTTGCCACCGTAAATCACCGGTTGCTCCTTCATGTCCTCCGGAACTTTGAGCTCAAGGGCCAAGTTGGTGAATGGAGTCTGTCCACCCCAGCGCGATGAAATGTTGAGGTTGTAGATGAACTCCTGCATCGCCTGTTTTACCTGCTTGTAATTCAACCCATCTTTCCGCACAAAGGGCGCAAGATAAATATCGAGTGAATTCACCGCCTGCGCCCCCGCCCACTCGTTCTGAACCGAGCCGAGGAAGTTGGAGATTTGGAGGAGAGCTGAGGAAAAGTGCCGTGCCGGGGAAGACTCTGTTCGCCCCGCCACACCACTGAAACCCTGCAAAAGTAGATCCTTGATGGACCAACCGGCACAATATCCCACTATTCCAAACGGCACGTTGTGGATGTGAAAATCGCCTTCAATATGGGCCCGAGCAATCTCACGTGGGTAGACCTTTGAGAGTGCATAGCGCGCAACCGTCTCCCCAGCAGCATGGAGGAAGAGAGAAGAGAATGAGTAGGCGACATTTGCGTTCTCCCTGACCCGCCAATCCTGCATCCCAATATAATCGTCGACGAATTTCGCTGCGTCGATGTACTCGGGCTTGACTTTTTTTGCGGCCCGTACTTTCCGCTTTTTTGATTTAGCCTTTTTTGGCATCTTAACCCAATAAACTTTTGACACTAACACTTTAACGATATTTCGATTCCGTAAGTTTTTTTTGTTTTGCCTCGCTCTCGATCCGCTGTGCCGTCTTCCATGATTTCCGGGCGAACTCCGGCAGTTTACCATGCTCGCGCACCCAGCGCTCAAGAAACGAGATAGTTCGAACATCTGAGGTGTAACCCGAGCCAAAATCTCCGTAACGCTCTCGCAGCTCGGCTATACGTTGGTCTCGGCGGACCTTCGCGACGATTGAAGCAGCGGCCACGATGACGTACTTGCGGTCGGCGAAGTTCTCAATGACAAGCTTAGGCTTACTTTTGAGATATTTTCGGGCCCTTTGCTCGAAGAGCTTTGGATTTGGATCGGGTGAGTCCAAATATGCGAGTTTTGGCTTTAGGCGGTCCATAATTTGAGCGAATGTCTTGGCCTCCAACTCGTTGAGGTTAATTTTCTTGATGAGGCGGAACTCGTCGATTTCTGCTGGGGATAACTCAACGATTTCTAAGCCCGATGCCTTTTCTGTTATGGCGCGGGCAAGTGTCTCACGCCTCCGAGGGCTGAGAAGTTTGGAGTCCCTCACCCCTGCTGCCTTGAGCTCCTTTAGTTCGGATTCATCAAACCTCACGCCGCAGAGCACCATCGGGCCAAAAACTGGTCCGCGCCCCGCCTCGTCCAAGCCGGCGATACTTCCCATTTGGAGTCCTCTTAACTAATCCCAGTCTCTCCAGCCTCTTTAACCCTCTGTGAACCGATCGCCAGTTGATATAAAATTTAGAGTCTGATAAAGAATAAAAACAACAAGCCTTTTGTCATTATGGATGGTGACCGTGATGAAAAAGAAGTTGTTGATTTTTTGCTTTAGTCTTGATAATTTTTTTGGGTTTGGTAACGCAATTTCCGGAAGAAGAGCCGGAACCGGAAGAATCTTTTCATAGGTCTTACCCCGATGTCATAAAAGGCAACTGGGAGCCCTCTCCTTTCCACATGAAGCAACTCATGGAAGAAGAAGTCGATGA
>LQHI01000075.1 GCA_001515185.1 Hadesarchaea archaeon DG-33
AAATCATCAGCTGCAATAGCGGCGCAGCCAGCAAGTCCAATAGAAAAAATCAGAACTTGTCCGGCGAGATGTAATCCCCGTATTTTTCTCTTGCCTTGTTTAGCCTCTGTCTCTGTTCTTCTAACAATTTAAACAAAATTTGTGGTGTGTCTGGTATTTTCTTGTATATCCCCATTATTCTATCAATCTTGGCCAAATTTTCCGGCACCCGCAATGTGAATTGTTTAATGTAATCTCCCTTGGAGTAATCCCGGCCAAACACTTCTTTAAACAGCTTTTTGAGGTCCTGATATTTTGGTATACGGCCGGTGGGTGTTTCTATTGCTCCAACTTCTTTGTGCGCGCGTAATTCCATCCATTTGAGCCAGACTGCTTTGTCAGCTTTACTATTCATGAAATTTCCTTTGGAGTCTTTCAGAAAGTAATTCACAGAAAAGATAAGAGGCGGATTCTTCAAGCTAGCGCCGAAATTCAGGTGGTTTTCTATGTACCTGCCTATGGGTATGGATAGAAAGTCCAGATTTGACATGGGGTTGAATTTTCTTACACCTTCTTCACCCAAGGTTGCGGCTGTGGTTTCTGACTCCAGCGACGCACCCTTGGTTATCACGCCATGCACCCAACCGAAAGACTCCTCAACTGGTATCCAAGTGTCCGAGTCTCTTCCCCCATAAATTACCCCCCTCACCACGACGCCTTCGGGACTGTTTATTTCGGGATCAATATTCTCTAAAAGCTTCAAATCAAGCGTGAACCGAGCATTTCTGTGTGAAGGGGGTATTTCATTACCCTCGGAATCTTTCTTTCCAAGGATCCATTCCCCCGAGTGATTGATGCCTTTTCTCGGGGCTTCCCCATCCTTACCAATCCAGTAGGCGTCTTTCTCTTCAGTGACCAGCACATTTGAAAAAATAATCTCGCCCGGGTTATTTAGTGCCTTCCACAGTATTGGATCGTCCCTGGAGTTTATGCATTGTATTATTCCAAATATTCCCTTTTCAACATTGACCGCGCGTATTTCTTCACCCTTTTTTCTGAGATAGGCTATATCGTCCCCCACTATCGTCTCCCCTTCCAGCATTGATGTAGAAGTCTTTCCACAGAGGGAGGGAAATGCTCCTGCGAAATAACTTACCCTGCCTTTTGGGCCGTGTACCCCCATGATAAACATGTGTTCTGTTAGCCAACCATCTTGTAACGCCAGATTTATTGCCAGCCGCATCGCTAACTTCTTAAGTCCAATTGTGTTGCCGCCGTATTGGGTATTCGCGCTGTACACGACATTCTCTTGAAGATCGATGTATATTCTTCGTTTGTCAACATTTTTACTTACCCCGTTTTCAAGTTCCCCTTCAGAATGCACAAACTTGAAGAACCGCTTGGAATCACCCAATTTTTTGAATTCCTCGTACCCGGGCCTGTAAAGCAAGCTTTCGCTGTGAGCTACATAGCCGGAATCGGTAAGTTGTACAGAGGGTATGGAAAATTCAGAATTTGTTGGCCCTAAAGAAAAGAATAGCACGTACAACTTGTGCCCCTGCATGATATTTTTTAGAATATCACGAATTTCTTTTAGCCCCTCCTCCTTATCTGTCACGTTTATATCGGGGCCCAAATCAAAGCCCTTAGATAGAAGAAATTTAGTATTTTTCTTGTCCCTAGCCTGATCGTAATAGCCCTCGAAATGAAAGGTGTGCCCCTCTATAGCAAGTTCTTTTTCCTCCTTGGACCTTATTGCCTCTTCTCTGATATATTGGGTATCCTCTGGCGAGTCGGTACAGACAAAAACTTCATCGGGATTACAAAGTTCCACGTACTCAGCAATGAATTGATGAAGATTTGGATTATCTATCCCGATAAGTTTTTGGTAATTTTTTTCGCCCAACTTGGTTTTGAGTATATCCATAATTTTTTTGCTTGTCATTTTTCTCCCTCTTTTTCAGCACTCCAATGTATTTTAACCTTCTTCTTTATTAAAACGTTAACCTTTTAAGCATTTTTGTTAACATTATGTTAAAGGAATGAAAATGAACGAATTAAACCGAAAAATACTGCTCCAACTTATAAAAAATAGTGAGCAGCCGGTAACAGAAATAGCAAAAAAAGTAGGGGCCTCAAGGCAGACCGTAGCTAAGAAGATAAAACAGCTTAAAGAAGAAGGAATTATTGCCTCCTTCACGGCTAAGCTGAGTCCAGAAAAATTTGGCTTAAGCACGAAAGCTTACATCCTTTTGCACGACAAGTCACGGAATTTTACCGTTTATTCGGGAGATACAGTGCAATCTTGGAAGTCTTGATTAGGGACAGCAAGGATTTGACTAAGCTTATCAAAAGAATTCACAAGCTTAAAGGCATGAGGGAAACCGAAACTTTCATAGTACACAGCGCGGTGAAGAACGTGCCAGAAGCTCCCTTCGTGCACGCCCTGAAGTCTAAGCTTAGGGAATAATGCTAGATCAATTAGCCCGGCGCAAAAAAAATTTTTAAATGTCCCCTGGCTTAATGCATCTTTTCGCGCACGGATTACCAACAGCAAACTGAGTATGGCAAATGCACCTAGCTTCTTTGCATCAAAGCTCAATTAGCCGATATTTTTGACCATGTATGGCCCTTCTCGCCTATAGCCGAATCGCCGATAATAGTTCCGCGTCCCGATGCCCGAGAGCACGACTACCTTGCGCGCGTCGAACTCCTTCTGAGAGATACATTCCGCCTCGCGAAGCAAACGCTCGCCCCAGCCTCGATGTTGCCACTCGCCTGCTCCAGCTTCTTTGCCGACCTGCACGAGCGGACCATAAACATGCAGCTCCCGCACGAGCATCGATCTATCAGTTTTGATTTCGGGTCTTTGCGCTTTTGGAGATGGTTCCCTTAACCTCAGGAGCCCCATCAAGATGTCTTGCTCTACATCCTCGAACGACAGAAAGAGTTCCTCGCCTTCCGAAGCGCGATACCGCTTGACTACGAGTTCTATGTCCTCAGGCTTCGGCTCTAACCCGAGCTTGTACTTCACATGTCCAACTTCACGACATCTTACGCATCGGCAGCGCGTTCCCTCGCTTCTCATTTTCTCCTGAATCAAAGTTCGTAAATCGCCTCGCTTAACGCCCTCTGCTATCAGGTCAACTGGAATGTCTCGCTGGATGCGCTGAATTCTGACCCACTTCGGCATGTGTCGCTTCACCTCAGCGATGAGTTCCACAATTTGCTCGAAAGGATATGGCTTGTACTTTCCCCGCCGCCATAGTTCGTGGAGCTTTGTGCCCGGCATGACGAGTGTGGGGTAGATTTTCAGGGCATCGGGTTTGAATCGCTCATCCTCGAAGAGTTTTTTGAATGTATCCAAGTCCCTTTCGTAACTGGAGCCGGGAAGGTTGGGCATGCAATGATGCACCACCGCAAATCCGGCATCCTTAGCTATTCGTGTTGCCTCAACCACATCCTCCACAGTATGGCCACGATTGACGAGTTTGTAGATGTCGTCATAAAGTGTTTGCACTCCCAGCTCGACTCGCGTGGCACCGAGGCGAAGCATGAAGTCAACGTGGGGCTCCTTGCAGTAGTCGGGACGGGTTTCGAGAGTGATATCGCTGTTTCGAATCGGCGCGTCCTCGGCCGCTCGCTGTGCTTCCTCTATCGTGACCGCGCTAGCCCCAGACATCGCGTTCAGACATTGCACGGTGAACCACTCCAGATAATCGGGAGGGTAAGCAGTAAGCGTGCCACCAAACATTATCAACTCTACCTTGTCGACTTCGTGCCCTATCACCTGAAGCTGCTCGATCCTGCTCTGCACCTGCTTGTATGGATCATAACCTGCTTGTAGGGCTCTTGCCGATGCGGGTTCTTTTCCCGTGTATGACTGTGGAACTCCGGCACTAGGCCCTCCCGGGCAGTAAATGCAGGGCTCGGGTTTCGGGCAGGGGTACGGCTTTGGCATCACCGTGATGACAGAGACCCCAGAGATCGAGCGTACGGGCTTCAGCCTGAGCAATTGAATTACTCTGGCCTTCTGTTCACCAGTCGCCGCTGCCAAGAGTTCCGAGTTTCTGAACGGTTTCGATAATCCGAACTTTCGACAAGCTTGGATCTTAGCCCTAGCTAGTCCTTGCGCATCAGCGATTTCACCGCTCGAGATCTTTTGCAGAATCTCTTGGTAAGCCGCCGAAGAGGTATCCAACATCTCCCCTAAGTTAATTTGCGTTCAAAGCTATTTTCTTGATGGTGTGCGGGTGGAAGTCAAGGAACTCTGCGAGAAATATGGGCTACCTGAACAAATCGCGAGCGTGCTTGAAAAATCGGGCATAACCACTCTTTACCCGCCACAGTTGGACGCGATAAAAAAAGGTGCCCTCGATGGAAAAAATCTCGTGCTGGCGATCCCGACCGCTAGCGGCAAGACGCTCGTCGCCGAATTCTGCATGCTCAAGTCCGTGCTCGGGCAAGGGGGCAAATGCCTCTACATCGTCCCACTTCGAGCTCTGGCGAGTGAGAAGTACGAGGAGTTTAAGGAAAAGTATGGGCCCCTCGGTGTGAAAGTTGGAATCAGCACGGGCGATTTCGATGTTGTCGACCCTAGGCTCGCTCACTACGACATCCTCATAGCGACCTCCGAGAAAGTCGACTCCCTGCTCCGCCACCGCGCAAAATGGCTCGCCGATGTTATCTCTGTTGTGGTGCTTGACGAAATTCACTTAATCGATGACCCCGGACGTGGCCCTACGCTCGAAGTTTTGACGGCTCGACTCCGACAGGTTAACCCTGAGCTCCAAACACTCGCGCTTAGCGCTACCGTGAAAAATGCAGAAGAGATAGCTGAATGGCTAGGCGCGGAACTCGTCAAAAGCGAATGGCGTCCAGTTCCCTTGAAGAAAGGTGTGTACTACGACGAAAAAATAAAGTTCGACGATGGTAGCAAGCGAGCGGTGAAAGTTGAAATCAAAGACAAACTCGCGGCGCTTGCCATCGACACCGTCCAGGGCGGGGGGCAAACGCTGGTTTTTGTTAGTACGCGCCGCTCCGCACAAGCAGCCGCCACGCTCCTAGCGAGACACACGAAGAGAACTCTTTTACCCACAGAGGACGAGCAGCTGACCGCCGTGGCGGAAACTATTGAAAAAGCACTTGGAGAATCCACGCGAACGTGCCGCCAGCTGGCCGACTGCGTTCGACAGGGTGCGGCTTTCCACCACGCTGGATTACATCACGCCCAGCGAAAGGCCGTGGAGGACGCGTTCAGAAAAAATCTGATAAAAGTAGTATGTGCAACTCCGACGTTGGCCGCAGGCATTAACTTACCTTCGCGCAGGACGATCATCCGCGACTACCGTCGCTACGTTGAACCCTACGGGCTCCAACTCATCCCAGTGTTAGAGTTCCATCAGATGTGCGGTCGCGCTGGAAGACCTCAATATGACAAGTATGGTGAAGCGGTTGTGATTGCTAAAGGGAGAGGTGAAGTCGAGGCGTTGTTCGAAGAGTTCATCCGAGCCGAGCCCGAGCGGATAACATCTAAGCTAGCTGCCGAACCTGCGCTCCGAACCCACGTGCTCGCCTCAATCGCAGCGGGCTACGTGAACGATGCGGATGGACTGCTGGATTTCATGGAACAAACTTTCTTCGCCTACCAGTATGGGACGGGCGAAGTGGCGAAAATCATCGAGCGCGTGCTGGATTTCCTCGAGCGGGAAGAGATGATCCGCAAGCAGGAAAAGCTGTTACTCGCAACTCCTTTCGGCGAGCACGTCTCTCGCCTCTACATTGACCCGATGTCTGCGGTCATTTTGCGCGACGGGATCAAAGGCGTCGCCGCCAAGGAGCCAACCGCCATCGGCCTGCTCCACCTCGTGTGCGATACACCCGATATGGGACGGCTCTACCTGAGGCGGCACGACTACCCCGAACTCGAGCTGTTCCTCAAAGAGCATGCCGATGAATTCTTGACGCCTATACCCAATCAAGAATACGAACCCGACAAATACGAATTCTTCCTCGCTGAGGTGAAGACAGCGCAGATGTTGCAGGCTTGGCTCGAGGAGACGCGCGAGGATGACATCCACGAGCAGTTCGGCGTGGGAGCCGGCGACATTCGAAGAAATGTGAGCACGGCTGAGTGGCTGCTCTACGCTGCCCACGAACTCGCCAAGCTGTTCAAAGCTAGGTCAGCGCTGGGGCCCCTCCGAAAGCTGCGTGAGCGTGTACGATACGGGGTCAAGGAGGAGCTGCTGGAGCTGGTGCAACTTCGGGGTATAGGACGCGTGCGGGCGCGGAGCCTCTTCAGGGAGGGATATCGGAAGCTTGCGGACATCAAACGGGAAACTGAACAAGAACTCGCAAAGGTGCCCTACGTCGGTGTTGAAATTGCACGGAGCATCAAGCGGCAGATCGAAGAAGATGCAGTTTAAATTTATTCAGCCCATCACGATTAATCAGCGCGATTTATGTTTAATTTAATCACAAAAAAGTTTTAAACAATTGACTATAAAACAAAAAACGGATTCTAATGGGTTCTGCCTTAAAAGTGAGATTAGTGATCGGCAAGCCCGCTGACCATTGGCTTTCTGAGGAACCGGTAAAAGATGGTTATTGGGGTTTTGTCAGGTGCAAAGAAGATTATGAAAGGGAAAAATCTTTGGTTTGTCAGCAAATTGAAAGTTTAATCTCAGATTTGAAAAAAGAGGGGATAGGAATTGAGTTTTTACCAGAAATAGAAATTCAGAATTTAGACGATGTGTTGAAAAAATTTGATGAACTGAAAAAGACAGCTGTAAACATAGTCCTAGGAATCTCCCCTCTAGAATGGTGCCGTCCTGAGATGTGCAGTAAATTGATAAACGCGATAACCGCTGCTTCCAAATACACTATCCTATTCGATAAGTTTGGGCCAAATATTTACGCAGGAACTCTATTTACACCTCCCGCTTATCAATTTCTCAAGCGACATCATCTTGTGGATAGAATCTTCCAAGTAGAGGGAGATGAGAAGAAGCTAAAAATAATCTTAAGAAGTATCTACGCCCTAGAAAAAATTTCTTCAGCAAGGCTTGTCTGCATTGGGCCGATAAACGCAGAACTGGGGGGATGGCCCACTCTTAAGAAAAGTATTGAGATGTTTGGCCATGATACGCGATTTTACACTTACGATGAATTTGTGAAAGATTTTATGAAATTTTATGAAGACGAAAATAAACTAGGAGAAGCTAGAAAAGTAATCGAAGATTTTGTATCTGGGAGTACAGAGGTAGTAGAACCCACGGAAGAGAAACTTCTTAGTGCCGCGATTTATTATCTAGTTTTAAAGGAATATATCAAGAAAAATAAAGCTGATTGGATCACCGTAAATTGTCTAAGCGAATTAGTGGAAAAAACCAAAGCTACCCCTTGCATGGCTTTTTCTATTTTTAATGATTCAGGGATCGTAGCAACCTGCGAGGCAGACCCTGCAGCTATGGGTTTGCAATACCTCATGCGATATATTTCAGGAAAACCCGCGTTCTTTCAGGACCCCACGTTGAATGAAAAAGATGGAACGCTAATTTTGGCCCATTGTACTTCACCCACAAGACTTCTTGGGTTCGATAAACCAAACTTCCCTTATCAGGTAAGGACACACCATGAGTCAAATTATGGAGCTACGCCAAAGCCGACCTTCAAGGAGGGTGAGGTAACGGTGGCGGGATTTTCTTTTGACTTGGATAAGATGCTTATTGTAAAAGGAAAAGTGGTTGGAACCCCTGATTTAAGGATTTGCCGTTCTCAGGTAGAAGTAAAGGTAAATAATGCTTCACAGATTCTGGAAAACTGGCAGGGTTTCCATTGGATTTTGGTTTACGGGGATTACCTTGAAGAATTGAAGACGATTTGTAAGATGAAAAGAATAACACCATTAATTTATGAGTAATCAATTATTACGTATTTCCTAATGGCTGGGAGTTCCTGGCGTAGGTTTAGTGGTTTGACGAAGGCGACAAAATCTAAATTTCCATTCTAGTATTCTAAAATTAAAAAAATAAAAAAAAAGAGGTGCAAAATTTAATTTGCACCCCTTTTAGTATAAGAGGTCTGTCCAACCTGGTCCCCATACATCAATGTTGGTCTCGTCTACCACGACTAATGGCAGAGTTACATCAACCGGCCCAACATCAAACTGAACGGCCATAACTGCTTCATATAGGGCAATAGCTCCAACGCTGGAGTGCGAGTCAGTTACACCAGCGATGACTAATCCACTTTCTATCCCTCGAGCATCTACCTCACCGTGCGGCCACGACCAGATGGGCAACTCCCCTGGTTCCATTCCAAGGGCTTCCTCCGCTAGAACACTTGCAATTGAAGTGCAGCCCCCTACAGGGACAAGTAAATCAGTTTCGGGATGTGCCACAAGGTATGCCCTTATACGCTCTTCTGCTATCGCCACGTCGTAACCAGCCTCTATCTCGTGCTCGAAGTAATCTACACCCGTGATGTAACCCTTCTCCGCGGTACCATCTCTAAATCCTTCTTTTTCCGCCTCCGACCAAGTTGCTCCTGGGCCCTCGTTTGGGCGGAATATATCGACGCCCGTGAGTCCGTAATCACTCATATAATCTCCTACAAGCAGACCCCTCAGGTAACCAGTATCATAGCATAAGCCTCCCCCTGTTACGGAGCTTGTGACGAAAGCTTGTCTTGCGTTGCCCGCTGCTCCTTCTGGATCGTCACAATCGTAAGCGATCACAACAATTCCCGCATCCCTTGCTTCCTGAATTGGTTCATCAAGCGCAGTTGCATCTGCTATTGATACAATTAGTGCATCAACGCCGCGAGCGATTTCTTCCCCCACCATATCAACCTGTAAGGCTATATCCTCTACAGAGTACCTATAGACCACCTCAACATTTCTGAGACGCTCTGCCAGCGCGTCCGCACCATTATGGTAAGCTATCCAACACGCATCTGCAGGACTGCCGTGACATACAAAGGCTACTTTTATCGGATCAAGGGGGGTCGGAATTTGGGCTTCTAGGTCAGCTATCTCAGCTTCCAGATCGCTTATTGTTGCCGCCTGTTCATCTATCGTTGCCTGCAGTTCAGCTACTTCTGGCGGCACTGGAGTCGGCTTAACAACGTAAACTATCACTCCCGTGACGACTGCTGCCACTATTGCAACAATTATCACCATAGCGGCCCCTTGGCCACTTTTTTCATCCATTTAAAAGTACCTCCCATAATTCTTACAAATTATCCTATAATCTTACTTTATTATAAATATTTCTAACATAATTTTTACCCAAATATAGAAATAAAAGAACTTTATTAGTCACAAATATTTGTTATATTTGCACAAATTAAAAACTAAAACCACACGTTTAAATTCCATAGATATTAAAAACCGTACTGGAACATAAGAAACACGGGGAGTGAAAGATATCCATAAGTATCAGATAAGGTTGGGAACCCAGAACTGGCAGTCATATCCCGCTATGGAGCAAGGAATCTATTTCGATGGGCGGTGCCAGCAGATACTCCACGATTTGTATCTATGGGGGGAATTTATTTGACTATTTTAACTCAAGTTAAACATATCTTAAGCAAAATCCTTGGCTACCGATCATTTAGTGTACTTATAATTCTGGTCGGGATGATCGTAGCATTTTGGGCAATCACACCCGGACATTTGTTTCTCTCACCTGCTGTTATTGACATTTTTCTAGAAATGTCGCCCATGCTAGCCATCGTTACAGTGGCTATGGGGTTACTCTTAATTTCCGGTGAATTTGACCTCTCAGTAGGTTCGACTTTAGCACTCACCGCCTCAGTCACGGCCATTTTGTACACAACTTATGGTGTAGATCCAGCCCTAGCAATACTCGCTGGTTTAGGCCTCGGTGGTTTTTTGGGTTTTATAAATGGGATGATTGTGACTAAATTGGGAATATCTTCACTTATAGCAACATTGGGAACGATGTGGGCTTTTCGAGGGGTAGTACTTCTTATTACCGGAGGGTATGAGGTACCTTATTATCCTGCAAAGACATCCCCCATTTTCTTTGACTTCTTCTCTGGTAAAATTGGGGCCATCTATGTTCAGTTTATATGGCTAATATTAGTTGCTATACTTCTATGGGTATTGCTTGAGCATACCAAGTTTGGCAATTGGATATTCTCTACTGGGAGCAACAAGCAATCAGCGCGAATGATGGGGATAAACACGGATAGGGTAAAGATAATTTGTTTTATAATAGTGGGGGTTTTGTCAGCATTTGCGGGGATCATACAAGCGACCCGAATTCATGTATCAGCCCCCTGGACGGCACAAACGTGGAACCTTGAGGCGATCGCCGGAGCGGTTGTAGGGGGGGTCTCGCTCCGGGGAGGTGTTGGATCTATTATAGGTGCTATATTGGGGGCGCTGTGTATTCGGGTTCTGAGTGTAGGGCTTACTATGTTGGGTCTCTCCCCATATCATTTCATGATATCTGTTGGTATACTACTAATTCTGGCTGTGGCTTTTAACGTAATAGTAAGGCGGCGAGTATTACGTAGATAATAGCCCAAAAGTTGTCAGATCACTTCATCAACCCCTAAATGAAAGAATTTAAAAAAAGCCCCAAAAATATAGAAATGATGTGCATGGAAACCTCCATCGAAAAGTTGGTTTCGGAAATGTTGTCCAGCGAGAAACAAGGTGAGTTGCCTCACGCGATGCTGGATGTGCTCAGGGTTCTCGTAATCAACAAGGGGGTGAGCTGGAGGTCCGAGCTCATTCAAGACCTTGTGTTGTTATATGCGTTTAGGGGAGATCCCGAAGCGGTCGATGAGAGAGAGCTGGACGAGGCGCTCAGGGAGCTGGGGAAGAAGGAGCTGGTGCAGGTTGAGGAGCGTGTTAAGGGCACGATGGGTGCGCGAGGTAGTACCAAAGATAAGTTGATCTCCCTCGTGGATTACGTGGCAACTCAAAGTACCTTATCAAGAGATAGAACGCTTATATCTTATATGGGCCAAAGAGCAATGAATGCCAAATAGGAGGGTGAGAAGATTCGATCCTTTTCGTTCTTGAGGAAGAAGAAAAGAGAATCAGCAGAGGCAGAGGAGCCAGAAACAAAAAAGAAAGGGATAAGACATTTTCTGAGATTTCCAAGAAGAAAGAAGGAAGAAGTTGTAGAGGTGAAAAAGCCCGAACTGAAAGAGGTAGAGAAAAATTTTCCAAAGATAAGCGAAGCGGAGCAAAAGAAGTACATCGGCAGACACATAGCAATCGTGGACGGAAAGATCGTTACCTCTGCGGGCGGGGCACGGAGGACGCTCGAGATGGCGAAGCGGGAGTACTCGGGCAAGGAGATAGAACTTAGATACGTCGCGAACGAGAAGTTACTCCTCAAATGCAAGTGCCTTGAGAAGAGCTAAGTAAAAAAATCGAATTCGGTCCCTAATGTTTGCTAAGACTTTAACAATTCTTCATATTTAGCTTGAACCGCATCGGCATAAAATTTCTTGACACCTTCTTCCGTCTTTGTATGTTTAAGCATTTCTCGGATTACTTCGAAAGGTATGGTTGCAATATCGCATCCAGTTTCAGCCACTTCTCTAACCTGTTGGGGGTTCCTCATGCTAGCAGCAATCACCTTTGTTTTTATGTTATATTTTCTGAAGATGTTAACGATTTTTCTCACCAAATCTACTCCACTAGTTATTCCCTTATCCTTTCCAATGCTAATTGCTTTCTTTATCTTCTCGTCCAAGTAGAGCGAAGGAATTTCCTTTGCAGTCGGATTTTTCAAGTAATCGCCCAGCCTCGCCTTGGAAATTTCCCTCATCAACTCGAAGTCGAAGTAATCGTTCTTTTTAAAATCAATTCCTAGATTTTTCCTTATGTAATCATCCACCCTCCCAGCGAACGGACTCACATACGCGGCTCCGGCTTTCGCCGCCAAAAGCGCCTGCTCAGGAGTCATCACCAAAGTCGTATTTGTAGGGATTCTCTTTCTGCTCAATTCATTTATCGCCTTCAAACCCTCATAATCAGTCGCTTCTTGTCCAGTATACGTGTTAATTGGTATCTTTATCAGGACGTTTCCAACAATGGGATTAAATCTCCTGTATAGGGTTTGAGCTTCCTCAACCATCTTGCTTGCTTTTTGACTTAGCACTTCCAAACTTACAGGTCTTCCTTTTCCTGCTGCTTTACATATTTCTCCTACATAAACTTCTAAATCCACTTTCCCCTTCACTTTTCTTTCTTCCTCGACTGCCTTTCTAATCAGGCTGGGGTTAGTCGTCACTCCGTCGACTATGCCCCATGAAAAAGCTTCCTTGATTTCGCCTAATTTAGCCGTGTCAACAAATATTTTCATCACATCACCTAGATTTTTTTCTTTTTAAATGTTAGCGTAGACTGTCTTTGAGCTTTTGGATAGATAATTTTGGTTCTCTACCATAGATAGCGAAGCCTATTGTGAGAACGTTTGCCCCGGCCTTCACAGCCAGCGGTGCTGTTTTTTCGTTTATGCCCCCATCAACCCCAATATCGATGTTTAATCCGCGCGTTTCTACCATTTGCCTAGCTTCCTGAACCTTTGGCATTACAGCCGGGATGAATTCCTGACCTCCAAAGCCAGGATTCA
>LQHI01000076.1:0-1888 GCA_001515185.1 Hadesarchaea archaeon DG-33
AGGATGCGCACGCAAGGCCCCTCTAGAATGTCGGATATCTTCATTTGATCATGCGAAAATGAGCTAAGCCCGTTTGATAACACCATATCACTATTTATCGAGTAAGGTTCGATAAATAGAACCCTTTAAGAAGATGGAATGCTTAGAGAGGTACCGTTACCACCCAAAGGCTTGGTGGGATACTTGAAATCGGTTAAATCTGTCTTTGGAAACGATGTCATACTAGATTCATCGATAGTTGAACGAGTTTTGAGAAGACACCTCGAAATGGCAAAATTGCAAGACCTCGAAGAGATTATTTCGCTGGCGGTTGCCTCCCCGGATTTTGTCTTTGCGGGGAGATACGGGGAAAATATCGCCGCGAGGAAAATTGAAGCTGGAACCTTCGAGGGCAAGTGGATGATGGTACCCTACGAAGAAGGCGGCAGGGTAAAGACGGCATTTATTGTCTCGAGTGTCGAAAAAATAATCAGAAGAAGGGCTGTGCTATGGAAGCGGTGATAAAAGAAAACCAGTCAAAATCGACCGAAAGGACTAGAATCTCGCTCTAACGAAAAAATAAATTTTGATCGAAGAATTTAACCCTATCGACGGGAAGCCCCCTTGCGATAGCTGTGGGATGAGAGTGCTTTCCTTTCCTTATAAATGACTACTGATGAACTGGGATAAAGTTTAATTGGGCTTCGCTAGAGATGAAAGGGGTCAATATGAAGGTCGAGATAATTGAGAAGACGGAGAACCAGCTCTTCAAGCGCACCGAAGTAAAATTTAAAGCTGATCACGCGGGGGAGCCAACCCCAAAGCGTTTGGACGTGCGTGCCCAGCTCGCGAGCCAGTTGGGCGTCGCGGCGGAACTCATCGTTATCGAGAAACTGGCAAGCACCCACGGTCGCCAGATGGCCTCTGGGATCGCCCGCACCTACAGCTCCCGCGAACAACTCGAAGGGCTCGAGCCCAAATTTTTGCTTCAGCGGGGCATGCCAAAGGAAGCTAAGCCTGAGAAACCCAAAGAGGAAATGAAGGCAAAACCCGAGAAGCCGGAGGAGAAAGTAGAAAAGCCGAAAGAGAAGCCGAAGGAAGAAAAAGTTGAGACTAAGGAAAAACCATCGGAGGCAGACGACGGTGGCAAAGAAGGTTAAGGCCGCGAAGGCAAAATTCTACAAGCTCGAGGGCGAAAAGCTAGAGCGTCTACGCCTGACCTGCCCGCGCTGCGGTCCGGGGGTCTTCATGGCTGACCACGGAAACCGCTTAGCGTGCGGGAAGTGCGGGTATACAGATTTTAAGAAGTGAGTTCGCGCAAGTTTTTATCGATATCCTTCTCGGCCTGCTGCGATTCACGATGGAGTTCCTCGATTGTCGCTCGCGCGCGTTTTAGGTCCGTCCGATATTTTTCGATTAATTCTTCGAGCTCTGCCTTTTGTTTTAAAAGCGATGTTTGTTCACGAGCGCGTTTTTTGATTTCTATATCGGCTTGGAGGTGGGTGAGTCGCTCTTTGAGTTTCAGGAGCTTTTTTTCCTCCAGAAGTTCACGAGCTAGTTTAATTCGCTTCATCCGTTCTCGGTCATCCATGCTTATTTTTCCCTCTTCAAGAAGTTCAATCATTTTTTGCAACAACGCATCGACAGTACCGAGTTTTTCGTTAGATGAAAGCACCTCAAGTGGATTCTCGATGCAAAGTTGAAGAACTTTCACCATCTCTCGATCCATTTGGTACTCGCCCGCTGTTACGAGCTTTTCCATTTTTCTGAAGGGTCGGCTTAGCCCCGAAATCACGCTCGATACGGTACCCTTCACGTGGGCTATCTCGCGCTCAATTCGTTCGAGCTCACGCCCAGACGCATCCAAGTTCTTGAATTCCTCACTGTTTACAAGTCGCGCCAGTTGATT
>LQHI01000076.1:1900-17423 GCA_001515185.1 Hadesarchaea archaeon DG-33
CTGACTTTCCAATGATTTTGCATTAGTCCGCATATCCTCAATTCGGTTCAGGATCTCCTTTCGCGATGAGATTTTCGAGGAGATTAAGTCTAGCGAGCGCATTTCTCGGAGGGTTCCTTCGATGAGAACATTGACCTCCCTGACCAATCCATGCAACCGTCGAAGGCGTAACTCGATCGCGTTAAAGTGAGATCCGAACAATGCTCGGACATAGCGGCTGTGGGTGACGAGTGCGTCAGTTGTAAGGTTCACCATTTTCGTCAACTTGCCACTTAGTATCGCGAGGTTGTTGGTCGAGAATTCCCCCCGCCGCTCGATATCAGTGACCGCGCGGGTTAGCTTGTCAGTTAGGAGCCTTCGGGCCTCGAGCGCCGTCTTGCGCAATCCTGGATAAACTTCTTCGGCAGGTTCGGCCTCGGAAAAGGTTTTTAAGTCCTTTAAAAGTGCTCCCCGCTCTTCGGATAGCCTGTCGAGCATGGTATTTAATTTGGATTGGGCCTCCGAGAGCTTTTCCTGCTTGAGTTTGTCTACTCGCCCTTCAAGAGAATCTACTGATAATTTTTCAACTTGAGGTTCAGGCGCTTTTGGTTTTCTGCCGAAGATTTTGCGGAGAAACATCGACTCGCCAACTATACATAATTGAGTTGTTGTTTAAATGTTCGGCGCAGCCGAAACAAAAGCTGTTTATTAAATCACGTGTATTGAAGACGCTTTAAATGCAACGTAAACTCCGGAGCCGATTTTTAACTTCATGTCTAGAAAAGATCTTTTGGTGATAATTACCACTAGTTCGCGTCCGACATCTACTTTTAACCTTACAGTTGTGCCTCGGTCGGAGATCTCAGTTATCTTACCCTTCAGCATGTTTCTTCCGCTTGATTTGATTGGTCTTTTTGATAGAAGAATGTCTTCGGGTCGGATGCAAACTTTAACTTTACCTTCTTTTTGCGTCACAGCTTCAATCAACAAATTTCCGATATCTATCCTAGCGAGACCTTTTTTTAGCTTTGATTTTCCTGAAAAAATATTTTCAACTCCAACAAATTTTGCAACGAATTCCGATTTTGGTTTTCGAAATATTTCGTCTGGTTTCCCCACTTGAATGAGTTTTCCATCGCTCAAGATGCCTATCCGGTCACCCAACAGAATCGCTTCGACATGATCATGAGTGACATGAATCGTGGTGATGCCGGATTTCTCGTGGAAGTCCTTTAACTCCCCCCTTAACTTCTCCTGCGTCTGTGCATCCAACGCGCTCAATGGTTCATCCAAGAGTAAAACGTCTGGATCAAGCACGATCGCCCTAGCTAAAGCCACCTTCTGTTGTTCTCCGCCACTCAGTGTTTTGGGTAGTCGTTTAGACAGGTGAGCGAGACCAAGCAAACTCATGGCGCGCCGCATTTTTTTATCGATTTCAGGTTTCGGGATTTTTTTCAACCTTAACCCGAACTTAACATTCTCTTCAACATTCAGGTGAGGAAACAACGAATAGTCTTGGTAAACGAAGCCTACTCTCCTTTGCTCAGGAGGGACGTCTGTCATGTTTTTATCGTTTATCCAGATTTCACCTAGATCGGGACGGTGAAACCCAGCGATTAACTCAAGCACGAGGGTTTTTCCGGCCCCCGTTGGACCCAGCACGGTGAAGTACTCCCGTTCTTTGACATCCAGGTTTATGTTCGTCAACGAAAAATCGGCCCATTTTTTCGATAAATCCTTAATGCTCAGCATACAATCGCCTCTGTAGATATTTTAGTCCCACGAATACTGATAATGTAATCAGGAGAAGTATTACCGCGACGCGCATTCCTTCATAAAGCCCTAGGCTGTAAAATCGGCTCCAAATCATCCCCGGGGCAATCATTGGAAAAAATCCAACGAGCATGATTACCGCTGCGAACTCGCTTATTGCGCGTGCCCAACTCATTATCGCTCCGCTGAATATCTGGGGAAATGCGAGCGGAAATGCCACTTTTCGGAAGGCTCCCCATTCCGTAGCGCCTAGGGATCGTGCTACCTTTTCTAGACGGGGATCAACGTTTTGGAATCCCTTCTTAGCGGAGTTGATGAGGAATGGCGCGGAGACGAATAACATCGCGATTACAACCCCGGGGAGAGCGCCTTCAAACCTAAGAAAAGATGAGACTGGCCCGCCAATTAATCCGTTTAATCCAAAAACTGTCAACAACATGATGCCGGCGACGACATGAGGTATCGCCATGGGGAGGTCTATTATCCCTTCGATGAGTGTTTTTCCTCTAAAGTCCTTTCTCGCTAACAAATAAGCTAGGGGGACGCCGAACACAAACGCCACCATTACCGCAAGGAATGCCGAGAAACAGCTCAGCCCCACCGCCTTTAGAACCTCTTGGTTAGTGATGGCGCTGAGAAATCCGGTTAGGTCAAATGCAAATTGTCTGAAAAAAATATTAGCTATTGGAAGAGCGAGAACAGCCACAATGAGAATCCCAAGCGCGACGAATAAAGCGGTTATTTTCCCAATCTTCACTGTATCACCAATGGTTGAAGATTTTCTGGCAGTTTATTAACATCGCTCGCTATGGCGGGAACTATCGGGGGCTGACCACAATTCTCAAAAACTTCTTGTCCATACTCAGTTATCAATAATGTTATGAACTCGATTGCCAAATCCTCATTCGGCGTATTCTTGGGTATAGTTATCCCATAGACGATAGGCTCGGCGGTAAGCACTTTGCCGTTCGCAAGCCGCACTTTAACTTGTTTATAGATGTTTTCGTAGTCTGTGCTGGTTAGATTGATTCCATCGGAGAGCTCTACAAATTTAAATCCATGTTGGGCTGCGACGCTTCTATATTCAAATGCGTAGTCGATGCTATGCGCTTCCAACTTGATAAGTAGGCTCACCGATTTATCTGAGATCTCCAGCTTATCGGTATTTGGATTTAAGTCCTCTGGCACCTGGATTAGATAATTGCCATTTTCCTCAATCGTCCCGACGTTGGTATTGCCCACGATTAAATCATCAAAAATTGTGGAATTATTATAATAAATTTCTGCGAGCTGCAAAACCATTACCGTGCGATATCCACAGGGATCAAGGTTGGGGTTGCTGAATCCAAACTTCACGCCAGTTCTATTAAGGATATCATACCAATTGTTCTCGTTAATCTCATCTGCATAATTACTATCGGATGTATAGACGAGCACAATTTCATTACGTGCAAACTGGATATACCAATCCGCATATTCAGGAAACATCATTTTGGGGATCAATGAATAGTCCGCCGAAACGAGGATGTCCGCAGCTTTATGAAGTTCGGTTATCTGGCTAATGGCTTCTGCACTTCCATGAGGTTCGAGCTGCAAGTCTACATCGTAAGAGCTTTCGAATTGCATTTCAATTTTCTCAAGGGGTATTGTGAGGCTGCCGGCGTGATAAATTTTCAACACAGGTTTCCCTCCCATAGAAAATATGAGTACACCTAAGACAACGGCAATCGTCGCTGGAACAATAATGGTTTTTTTTGTACCTATGCTTTCCATAAGCATGTTTCCTCTTTTTATTTAACTAATATGATTAAAAATTTTCTTTTAGTTAAACATTAATGTTAATAAAAATCATTCCCACGCAAATTTATAAGTATAGTCCCCCACGTTAGGTTGTAATAAAAAGGAGTTGAAAAGAGTGTACAGACCTAGAGAGCGAGGAGGACCACCTGCTCCGGTGAACGTTGGCGACATTCAAGACGTGAAGATTGAGTGCATTCAAGGCTTCGTGGTCTTCGTACCCGGCACAAATCCCGGGGATGAGGTAAAAGTTCGCATAACTGCAGTGCGACAAAGATTTGCGACAGCTGAAGTCGTTACAGAGTAAACTTATTAACTCTGGACTTTGGCATTTTTTGCTTGGTTCAGCGGCAGCTAGGTCAAAAACTGAAAACTTTTTGGTCGAGCGTGCTAGTAAAGTTGGGTTCAAGTATGCTTTGTCTTGGCATCGAAGGTACGGCGCATACTTTCGGCGTAGGCATCGTTAACTCTAAGGGGAAAATCTTAGCCAACACTTCAAGAGTTTACACACCCCCAAAGGGCGGCATTCACCCCAGAGAAGCTGCACAATTTCACACAGCAAACGCTCGTGCGGTATTAAGTGACGCGTTGAAAACAGCAGGGGTGGGCATTGAAAATATCGATTTGATTGCGTTTTCTTTAGGGCCGGGTTTGGGCCCCTGTCTCCGCACGGCTGCTACGGCTGCGAGGGCTTTGGCAGCGTTCCATAATATCCCGATTTTAGGGATAAATCATTGCATTGCCCATGTTGAGATCGGCCGCTTGGTAGCGCACGCTAAAGATCCCGTCACTCTTTACGTCAGCGGGGGGAACACTCAAGTAATCGCCTTCGACGCAGGGCGCTATCGTGTTTTTGGAGAAACACTCGATATCCCCGTTGGCAATTGCCTCGATGTCTTCGCGCGGGAGGTTGGATTGCCCCATCCCGGCGGGCCTAACGTCGAGCGGCTCGCGCGCGAGGGTAAGCGCTACGTTTTGCTGCCTTACGTGGTTAAGGGGATGGACCTGTCTTTCTCAGGGTTGATGACCGAAACAGTCCGCAAGCACCGTGCTGGAGCCGATGTTCGAGATCTCTGCTACAGCCTGCAGGAAACGGCATTCGCTGCTCTCGTGGAGGTGACTGAGCGAGCGGTTGCGCACACCGAAAAACGCGAGGTCATGCTAACTGGCGGGGTCGCGGCAAATAAGAGGTTAAGAGAGATGCTTAAACTCATGGCGAAGGAGCACCACGCAAAATTTTTCGTTCCACCAATGGAGTTATGTGCCGATAACGGGGCTATGATAGGTTGGACAGGTATCTTAGCGTATACACACGGTGTGAGACAAAATCTCGAAGACACAGTAGTGAATCAGAGGTGGAGAGTCGACGAAGTTAGCATTCCTTGGCGGTAGTCAACGTGTTTGCAATCTAAGCACAGGCATCTCTTTTGCCTACATATTATCTTGGATAGATTCGTTTTTAAAAATTTGTGAGTTATTTTGTCTGCAAAAATTTCTTGACTAAGTCAACCGCGACTTTTCGTTTGGCAGGGTAAGCCGCGACCTTCAGTCTGAGGTGGATAACATCGCCACCCTCGGTCAGCGCGAGCCCCCCTGCATAGGCCAGCTGTTTATCGAACCTTAGGTGTAGATGGCATGTCTTATCGATTCTGCCCGGTGCGACCATAGCAATTTTTTCGAACTCTCCTCCGCGTAGCTTGTTTAGGATTCTTTGCCAGAGCTCTCGAGTCTCCTTGCGCTCAATCCGCGCCTCGAGGCTCACGATGGGGTTGCCATGGTGGCCTTTAAGCCTCAATCGGCGGATCTCAATCTCTTCGGGCAACAAAATCCTAAGGGCATCTAAAACTCGTTCTTCGGCCTCGGTGGCATGCGCAAATGTGCTAACAACCGCGCTCCTGAGCGGAAATCCCATTCCCAATCACTTCAGCCACGCCGGCGGGCCCGAACGCTCGGCCTGACTTTCTCTGCACCCTTGCCCTTGCGGAGCAGCCCACGCGCCTTTCGCCCGGCTCTCGTCAAACCCCTGTAAACTCGCCCACGATGCGCTTTCTCGGCCACCCATCTGAGTTGAGAATCGCTCAGGATCGCAGGGTGGTTCGGGTCGAGCATGATGACCTCAAAATACTCGTGGGTGCCGTCGGGGCCGAGCGGGTAGGAGTTCAGAACCTCTAAATTAGGGTACTTCCGGGCCGCTCGCTCCTCTGCAATCAGCTGGATGCTCTTCTTGGGGACGAGCTTACGAATTCCCATGCGCTTTGGTCGGCGCCCATGTCGTGGCCGCACCTTGTGTCTACCGCCTTTCCGCACCCGAGCCCGAACGACGATGACGCCTTGCTTCGCCTTGTATCCCAGCGCGCGAGCTCGATTTAGCCTAGTTGGGTGCTCGACACGCACTATCGCTGGTCCGCGCCGCCACTCGCGCATTCGGCTGCGCATAAGTTTGCTCAATTCTGCCGATCCATTTCTCAAGTACCTGTACATTATGACACCCCTACTGGACAAGTGTATCTTTTATCTTCTGGACTATAATCATCGCCGCATCTCGCTGCGCCTCGCGTGTTGAAGCTCCGAGGTGTGGCGTGAGCACGACGTTCGGTAGCTCAAGCAATGGGCTATCACGGGGCGGCTCCTGCCCGTAGACATCCAAGCAAGCCCCCGCAATTTTTTTGTCCTTCAACGCTTCAATCAGCGCCGCTTCATCGACGATTCCGCCACGCGAGGTGTTTATCAACACTGCGGTCGGTTTCATGAGTTCGAGTTCACGTTTTCCGACCATATGTTTGGCCTCAGGCATCAGTGGTACGTGTAGGGTAACGAAATCCGATTCTTGAAACAACGTGTTTAAATCGACGTACTTCGCTCCCGTCCGCTCGGCGAACTCCTGGTTTTTGGCAACGTCATATAGGAGCAACTCCATCAGAAATGCCTTTGCCCTGTAGCCCACCGCCCTACCTATTTTCCCTGTGCCTACTATGCCAAGCGTTTTACCCCTTAATTCGGTACCCATGAGTTGAGACTTCTCCCATCGTCCCGCTTTAGTGCTTGAGTCCGCACGCGGGAGATGCCTTGCAAATGACAACATGTGTCCGAGCACGAGTTCCGCGACCGCGATGGTTGGAGCTTCTGGAGAGTTGAGTACCTTGATCCCTCGCTTTTCGGCGGCTTTGACATCTACGTTGTCAAGCCCTACCCCTGCTCGTGCGATTATCCCGAGCTGTTTGCCTGCATCGATTACATCCTTCGTTACTTTAGTCGCGCTTCGCACCACCAGCACATCGTACTCCTTAACTTTCTCGAGTAGATCGGCCGGCTTCAGGCCAGTGGCCACCTCAACCTCTGCGAACTCACGCAGTGCCTTAAGACCATCTTCGTGGATGGGGTCAGTAACTAAGATTTTCGCCATACCACTTCCTCTCATATGCTCGAAGAAATTAAGCGAAGCTGACTTATATCTGCGCGGGTTGCTTCATCCGCCGGTGAGTTGTCGGACAGTTTCCCTAAAACTAGTTCTGGACTTGAGGTTAGCCAAAAGAATTTTCATGCGGTACTTGCTTTGCACGGTCTTCAGGATTTGCGGAATCCAGAAAGTCGGCCGCTTGATGAACTTTGAGTAGAAGCGGTCAATCATCCTGCTGAGTTCCTCTTCTTTCAAATGGGACGGAAAAACATTGATCGCAGTAACCGCATCCTCCCAATACTTCTCTTCATCAAGGTACCCCTCACGCACCGCTGTGTCCCATAGATCCATTCCTGGTGAGAGCATGAGGACATTCATCTGTGGGAAGTCCATGCCTTTCAAGTTTAAGGCGAAATCTAAGGTTCGCTGGACATCTTCCCTAGTTTCGATTGGGGCGCCCAAGATAAAGGAGCCTATGATGTTCTCGATGCCCGCCTCCTTACAGTTACGCATGGCTTTTCGGCTGAGTTCCGGCGAGATGTTTTTCCCGTAATAGTTCAAGACTTTCTGGTTGCCACTCTCCACTCCGAAATAAATCGTCTTGCAGCCAACGCGCGCGAAATTGCGCAGCACCTCGCGCGATGCTTGATCAACCCTCCCCTCTGCCCAAAGGGTGAGCTTGATTCCATTCTCCTTCAACAGGTCACAAATTTTTTCCATCCTATGTCGGTCCAAGAGCAAATTGTCATCAACGAATCCAACTTCCTCGTAACCCTCCATCTGCAACAGCCCCATCTCAGCTACCACGGATTTTGGAGATCTGAACCTGACTTTCCGCAAGGAGAAGGCCGAGCAAGCGCAGTATCTGCAGTTGTAAGGGCAACCCCGTGAGGTCAGCACAGTGGTGAACTTTCCGCTACTCCCCAGCATCCCAACCACTTCGGAGTGATACTCCTGCTCCAACAGCGTTCGGTCAGGTAGGGGGAGCTCGTCGAGATTTTGGATGAAAGGTCTCGGCGGCGTTTTGACTACCCCGCCGTCGTGTCTGAAGGCTATTCCTTTTATTTTCTTTATTTCCTCGTTTCTCTCCAGAGCGTTGATGAGTTCCAAAAAGATTTGCTCGCCCTCGCCTAGCACGACGTAGTCAACGAAGGGGTACTTCGTCAGCAGTCTCTCATAGGTAAAAGTGGCGTGATAGTTCCCGAAAATTATTTTTAAATCTGGGAGTTCAGCCTTGATGGCGCTCGCTATTTTTATGCCCTGCGTGAAGGTTGGAGTGAGAGTACTTACTCCAAGCACTCTCGGATTCTCCCGTTTCACCCGCTCGACGATTTTATCGACCGGCAACTGGATTCGTGCGTTGTCGATGACTTTGACTTCGTGTCCGGATTTTTCTAGCACCGCCCCTAGGTAAAGCAAGCCCAGCGGGGGCCACGCCGCTTCGTTCTCTATACGCTCGGCTCGTCCGGTGTTTGGATTAATGAGGACGACTTTCAACGGCTCACCTTCCCTTCGCCGCGACTATCCTAATCACATCCCTCTCCTTGAGCTCGTAATCCTCACCCAGTCTTCGCTTCGTTCGAGCATCTATCGCGTGGATGAAAGACTCCCCGAGGTCGGTGTGGATTATGTAGGCAAACTCGCGGGCAGTCGTACCTTTCGGAACAAGGTATGTATCAGGAAGCACGTTGCCCTTCTTGTCCGTGAGTTTGTGCTCATCGTCGACGGGGTAAATCACGATTAGATTTAGCAGTTCATAGATTGCCTTATCTACCACCTGTTGGACGCCCGTCGAGCCCCGCTTTTTCAAAAGCGCACGGGTCATTTCAAGCGCCTTTTTTTGCTGCGCGTTCAGCTCCTCCGGTTTGAGAACCTCGAAATCGTCGTTGCCCGGCTCGTAGCTTATAAGCCCCTTCTCGCTCCCGCGCCGCAGAATGAGTTCGGCTTCGGAGCAAGTCGGGACCACGATGTACCCCCTCTGGCGCAAACGCTCGATATTCAGCTCGGTCTCAGGCACATCGGCTTTGTTCGCGGCGATCAAAATGGGCTTACTCGCCTTCCGAACTTCTGCCACGAATCGGAGCAAATCATCATCCGTCCATTTTTCTGGGTTCGAACGATCCACGTCTGCCTGCCGAAATGCTTGGACAATATGATTTTCCTTTATCCCAAGCCCGCTCAGGCGCCCGGCTATCTCCTTAACCAAGTCGAGCTCCTCGTACTTCGCCCTGCGCGCGAAT
This sequence comes from Hadesarchaea archaeon DG-33, assembly GCA_001515185.1. Classification (GTDB taxonomy): domain Archaea; phylum Hadarchaeota; class Hadarchaeia; order Hadarchaeales; family Hadarchaeaceae; genus DG-33. Next base: position 11,087 of record LQHI01000076.1, read on the forward strand.
TTCGGCCAATCTTTCACGAGCAGGCTCCGCAGCCATGCCGCGATTTCAACTTCGAGGAAATCTATGTCCTGAACGGGATCGTGGGTACTTGGCGGGCAAGGTTTGCCCTCAGCGTCGGTTGCTCCGGCTGCGTCGATAATGTGGACTAGTGCGGCTGCCATCCGAAGGTTGTCGAGGAAGCGATTGCCCAAGCCCCGCCCCATGTAAGCCCCCTCTACCAAGCCAGCGACATCGATCATCCGGATGGGCACGTACCGGACCCCATCAACGCACTTCGAATTTTTGGGGGTACAGGTCACCTTGAACTCGCGGCAGGGGCACGGGCTTCGCACGTAGGTGACGCCGACATTAGCATCGATTGTTGTAAAGGGGTAACCTGCCACTGGAGCATCCGCAAGCGTTGCGGCGTTGAAAAAGGTGGTCTTGCCTGTATTTGGTTTACCTACGAGACCCAATTCAAGCATGCTTAACCCTACTCGCTGCACCAGTAGCAGCCGGACTTCCTTCGCTTGCCGAAGCTCTGTAGTCCACGCTCGGCCAACTGGGCGCGCAAATGCCGTGCATAATCAGGCTCGATTTTTCCGTTCTTCTCAAGGAAGTTTATTATCTCAAGCGCTTGGGCATCGTTTTCGCAGCGTCGGATGAAATCGACGGCAGTTGGCTCGTAACCATGCAAGCTGTGTGATGCCTTCTCAGCCTCTTTTGCACTAGTTCGAACAGCTTGAATTTCGACTGTTCCGACCCCGCCCAACTCTTCAGCTAGGTTCGGATATCTCTTCCGGAATCCTTTGCGGGTGAGCTCGCCCATGTTAAAACCTACTCGGGTTTCCACTTCCTTTTCTCCACGATGGGTTTCACGTATATAATCGTATTTGGAGGAACATCCTTGTAAACTACCGCTCCTGGCCCAACCGCTGAATCTGGACCGATTTTCACTCCGACGTTTATCGTACAGTTGATGCCTGTTTTGACATTGTCGGCGATTATCGTACCCAGCTTCCGCCTACCGCTGCTGATCACCTTACCGCCGACTTTCATCTTAATAGGCTTCTCGTCCAAACGCAGATTTGCGATGGTTGTTCCCGCTCCGAGGTTGCAGTGACTTCCGATAACGCTGTCACCCGCGTACGAGAGGTGCCCGATGTGCGTGTAATCCATGACGATGCTGTTCTTTACCTCGACCGCGTTGCCGATTCTTACTTTATCGCCTATACTCGTACACGGTCTTATGAAACAATTAGGCCCGATGTCGCAATCCTTGCCGATGTAGGTTGGTCCCAAGATGTAGGAGCCGGATCGAATTCGCGAGCCCTCTCCGATGTAAACGTTGTCTTCGATATAAGCGCCCCCCTCAACCTCACCGTGTATCTCGCCGCGTTGCCCTCGCAAGAAGTAATCGTTCGCCACCAGCAAATCCCAGGGCCTACCGATGTCAGCCCATAAATTGAGTGGCGAGGTGTAGATAGCCTTACCACTGTTGACCAAAATTTGCATTGATGCTGTTAGCTCGTACTCCCCCCGCTTGGATTTCTTCGTCGCCTTGATTGCCTCAAATATTGTGGGATTGAAAATGTACATGCCCGCGTTCGCTAACCTGCTCTTGACCCGCTTCGGCTTCTCAACTATCTCGCTGACTTTTCCTCCCTTCACAAAAACTATCCCGAACTGCTCGGGTTCATCGACCTCGATGGTTGCCATAATCCCGCCAAAATTTTTGTTTGAAGCCAGTTTTTCGTAGCGTTTCAGGAGAGCGTTGAGCGACTCTTGGTCAATCAGGGTGTCGCCATTTATCGCGATAAAACTCTCTCCATTCACGAAATCCTTAGCAAGCGAAACGGCGTTCGCGGTGCCGAGTAACTTCTTTTGATGTAAGTACTTGAGCTTCACCCCAAGCCCTGAGCCATCGCCATAGCGCTCGATAATTTGCTCTCGCCCGTAACCTACAATCATCGCAATTTCGTTGATGCCAGCATTCCTCAGGAGCAGAAGCACGTGATCGAGGGCGGGCTTCCCAGCTACCGGAAGCAGAAATTTTGGCTTCGTGAAAGTAAGCGGGCGCATTCTAGTTCCAAGGCCCGCTGCAAGGACGATTGCTTTCACCGCCATCCCAAATGTTAGTTGATGTTAGGTTAATAAAAACATGATAAATTACTTATAAGCGATAGTTCACGGTCGTGCACTTTCCATCGTGGCTTTGCGAAACTTTTGTGTCATTTCAGGACCGTGTATAGTAGTAGAAGAATCTTGTTCACGTGAGAGCTTCGTGATAAAGCTAAGTTAAAAGTTAGTCTCGCATGGCGTCTTTCAATATTTTTGCCGCCTTTCTGCCGATTTCCTTCGCTCGCGTCGGGGTCTTACCCTCCACGGTCACGCGGATGTATGGCTCGGTTCCTGAAGGCCTGACGAGCACCCAACCGCTCTCGAACTCGAGCCTGACGCCATCGATGGTGAGGATTCTCTTGACGCTCAGAAACTCTCGCTTTGCGTGAATCTTGAATTTTTTCATCACGTCCGCCTTTTTCTCGTTGGGGCATGCCACCTTTTCCCTCACCGTCGGATACTCTGGCAGCATATCGAGCAATTCGGAAAGTTTCTTACCAGTTGAATCGAGTAGTTCCAAAATTTTAATCGTCGCGAGAGGCCCGTCTGGCGCAAGGTGAACGCGGGGAAAGATCCAAGCGCCGCTGGGCTCCCCGCCGAAGACTGCTTTGTGTTTTTTAATTGCTGTCGCCACGCTGACGTCGCCAACACGCGTGCGCACTACTTTGCCGCCTCGCTCAGCAACGCAATCATCAACGACGCTCGAAGCATCAACGGTCGTTACCACGACTTCCTTCTTTCGCCTGATCTGGTGAGCCGAGATTAACCCTAAGAGCTTGTCGGGCTGCGCAACCCTCCCAAGCTCGTCGACAGCGGCGGCTCGATCCGCATCACCATCGTGCGCGATGCCGAGATCGGCGCCAATTGATTTCACCACGCTGCAGAGCTCCCCCAGATTCTCGGGTGAGGGCTCGAGCCCGCGACCAGGGAAGAAGCCGTCGAGTTGCGAGTTCAACGTCACCACTTTGCAACCCAGCTTTCGAAGCAAGTAGGGCGTTACCACGGAGCCCGCTCCATTGCCGCAGTCGACCACGACTTTGTAGCTCCGCTTTAGCTTGACAGTGCCCACAATCTCGTCGATGTAGCCCGGCAGAACATCAATCGCCTCGACTTTGCCTATCCGGTCCCAAGCGGTAGGCTTCATTTGCTTGCCGGAGTAAATTCGCTCGATCGCTTCTTCCTGTTCGGGGGTGTACGCCATCCCATCGCTACCCCAGAACTTGATCCCGTTATACTCGGGCGGGTTGTGCGAAGCGGTGATCATGATGCCGGCTTTGGCCCTAAACTGCCGCACCGCGAAGCTCACGGCAGGAGTTGGGACTACACCTAGTTTCATAACATCACAACCCCCTGAAAGCAACCCTGATGTTACGCAGCTCTCAATCATGTCGCTGGAGGTGCGGGGATCTTTGCCGAGAGCGACGCTGCCTTTGCCACCAAGATAAGTTGCAAGCGCTAGGCCGAGATCGAGCGCAAGCTCAGGAGTAAGTTGGTCTCCCACCACGCCTCGAACGCCAGAGGTACCAAAGAGCTTGCGCATGAAAATCGACTACTACGCTGGCCCGGCCAGCACCTTCGTCTTCCAGACCTCGACTCGCTTAACCGGACAGTATTTCTTTGCTTCCTTGTAGAGGTCGGCAGAGAGCTTCCCCAGCACGACCTCCTGCACGAACTGGTCGAACGTCCGCTCCCCGGCGCGGGCTGCGACAACTTTCCGCATGTCCTTGCGGATTGCTTCGAGCTGCGAGCTCTGGACACGGCGGAGTGTTGTGATAATAGCGCTAACCCTAAGCCTGTAGCCGTCTTGGGTCGTCACGGTTGAGATGTCGCTGATGCGTGTCGCCCGCCGTCGAATCTGGCTCCGGATGTAATCGCGGGCCATGTCGTGACTTATGAAACTGGTGAGCGCGCGGCCCTCCTCGACGCCCTTAACTTGGAAGTATAGTTTGATGTGAGACTTCGAGAAGTCCTCGATTAGGTCACCCAGTGTAGTCTCGAAGACCCGCCCGATAAGCTGACTCGAGTCGGAGGCGAGAGTTTCACCTATCTTTGCGTTGCCGAACATTGGGGGAGCGATGATGTCGTACCACCCTTTCTCCCGCCAAGACTTCTTTACGGCCCGTTTCTTTTCTTCCATAATCCCACCATCTATTGTTTATAAACTGTTTTCAGTGCCTTTCTCTCTTAATGAACTTAAATAGTTAGTTTTCAAAAAATTTTTGCTAAAATGGATGTTTACAAAGACTTTTAGATTAGGAACAAAATTTATTCGGTGAGGTTTGGCAATGCTTGATGTAAAATTTGTGCGCAAAAATCCTGACCTCGTAAAAGCAGATTTGGTCAAGCGGGGAGATCTAGCCAAAGGAGATCTAGCCAAAGTAAAGTGGGTCGACAATCTACTGAAATACGATGAAAATTGGAGAAAGTTGGCACTAGAAACAAATAAATTGAGGGAAAAGCGCAATAAAATCACTGCGGAAATAGCAAGGCTTAAAAAAGAGAACAAGGATGTAACGGAGAAAACTAAAGAAGCGAAAAAAATCCCACAAAAAATAAAAAGTCTCGAACAAAAAGTGCAGGGCTACAGAAAAAAAATTGACCATATACTCCTTAATCTTCCAAATTTAATGCACGAGTCAGTGCCGGTAGGCAAGGACGAAAACGACAACGTTGAAATAAGAAGGTGGGGCGAGATACCCAAATTTGACTTCACACCAAAAGATCACATCGATCTCGCATTGAACCTCGACCTAGTTGACCTTGAGCGAGCTGCTAGGGTGGCGGGCGCGAGGTTCTATTACCTAAAGGGAGAACTTGTTCAGTTAAACTATGCCGTAATAAAATTTGCACTCGATTTTATCACAAGAAAGGGGTTTGCTCTATTTCAGCCGCCTTACATGCTAAAGAGGAAACCACTTGAGGGTGCGGTCGCTTTGTCCGATTTCGAGGATACCATCTACAAAATCGAGGGGGAAGACCTCTACATGCTGGCTACTTCTGAGCACGCGCTGCTGGCGTTACACATGAATGAGACATTGGATGGAAAGAGCTTGCCGATTAGGTATGGCGGGGTGAGCCCCTGTTTTAGGAAGGAGGCCGGAACACACGGCAGAGATACTAAAGGGATATTTCGGGTTCATCAGTTTGAGAAAGTCGAGCAATTCATCTTCTGTAAACCTGAGGACTCATGGAAGAGGCACGAGGAATTGATTACCAACGCTGAAGAGATATTCCAAAAACTCGGGCTGCCTTACAGAATAGTAAGCGTCTGCAGCGGCGACATGGGGACGGTAGCGGCGAAAAAATACGACCTTGAAACTTGGCTGCCCGGTCAGGGAAAATATCGAGAGGCGGCGTCATGCAGCAATTGCACTTCATACCAAGCCGTCAGATCAAACATACGATATAGAGACAAAACTGGTGAACCTTCAAAATTTGTTCACACCATAAATAGCACACTGGTGGCCACTGAAAGGGTTTTGATATCTATCCTAGAAAACTATCAGCAGAGGGACGGCTCAATCCTAGTTCCGCCCGCATTGGTACCATACATGGGGGCCGAAAAAATAGGTCAGAAATTGGCGACTACAGGATGCTCTCAGCGGTAGAAGTGCACGCTAGCAAGTCGTCGAGCGTTGCCAAGAGAGTTTCAATTTTGCCGTCAAGCTTTATCGTGCTGACCACTCGCGTGCCTCGTGCATCTGTCGCTACTTGGATACCTTTTGGAGCTTGATGGCTGTCCGGTATTAGTGCAACAGCTATAGCATTCGAAATACTCTCGCGTCCATAGGTGCAGCTCACTTTCGCACGCATTAGCATAAGCATCCTCCATAGTTCATTCGCTGCCTCCCGAGAGCGTTTGGTCGATCTTGACGATAAATTCGTCCATCCTTTCCCGTGGTATCCGAGCCGCGGCCGAGACATCATGGCCTCCGCCATTGCCTCCTACCTCTTTCGCGGCTTCAGCCAGAGCCCGCCCGACATTTACACCTTGTGCCGCTAGTATAGGAGTACTCCGGGCCGAGACCTTGAGTTCCTCTGCGCTAACTTCCGTGATCCCTAGAATCGGGCGGTCTGTGGCGACGAGCCCGGACTCAATCGCGAGCGAGAGCGCCTCGCCTACCATGGTTGAGTCCACCACATTAGCGAAGTATATGTACCTCAATCGCGGTGTGAGCTTGAAGGAGTCGTGGTGGGAGACGAGCCATTCCAGCACCTTCAGCATTTGCTCTTGGTG
>LQHI01000077.1 GCA_001515185.1 Hadesarchaea archaeon DG-33
GCCGCAAGCTCCGCAGGCTTGTGTCCTCTCCGGGTGCTTGGCGCACTATCCAGGCTAGACTACGGGCCCACTTAGACATACGTGGGTGTTCAAATAAAACGTCGTGCAGCGGCGGCAAGCGAAAGCGTTAAAGCTGGTTCGACAAAAATGGATGGGGTTCAATATGGTAGCGGTATGTACCTCATGCAATCGAGAGATAGCTCAGGGTGAGCGGGCAACGCGTTTTCCATGCCCGAGCTGCGGCTCCGTCGAAATCTGGCGCTGCTCGAAATGTCGGCGCTTAAGCAACCCCTACCGCTGCCCGAGCTGCGGCTACACGGGTCCCTGAGGTGTTTGAATGGCTGAGGTAGCAGTCACTCTTAGGTTAATGCCGGAGAGCCCGGAAGTTAATCTAGATCGCCTTGAGGCCACGATAAAGGAGCGCGTTAAGGTTCACTCGATCTCCCGCGAGCCGGTCGCCTTTGGACTCGAAGCACTTCGGGTTGTCGCGGTCATTCCGGACGCGGCCGGTGGGACTGAGCCGCTCGAGCAGAAACTCGCGAGCCTGCCGGGTGTTGGCAATGTTCAAGTAATCAATTTGACTCGATTGTTGTAATTTTTCGCGCACAGGCGAACCGGCATCGTTAACCCTTTAGGCGCCATCAGTCACATCTTATGGACGATAACATGTTGAAAAATCCGGCCGAGCGGGCAGCATTAGTTTCAGTAATCATGACCACAGTGATTGGGGTTGTCGAGCTCTGGGCAGCTGTCCTCTTCGGGAGCCTTGCTTTCATCGCCGCCGGTATAGATGCACTCTCCGATACAGCTACCTCGGTAGGTGTCTTCGCTGGACTGCGCGTTTCCAGGCGCCCCCCCGACCGAACCCACCCATACGGGCATGCTCAGGCCGAGACCCTCGCCTCGGTTCTGCTGGCAGCGGTTCTCATCTTCGCCGGCGCGCGAGTGGCATATTTGGCAATAGAAAAAATTCACCTGGGGTTGGTCGTCAATGCAACTCCCGAACTCTTCTTGGTAGCGGGTCTGACCCTAGTGATTTTCGGCTCCTTGGCGAGATACAAAATTCGCACAGGCAAGCGAGTCAACAGCTTATCACTCGTCGCGGATGGCTACCACACGCTTACCGACTCCGTTTCCTCAGCAGCAATCATAGTTGGACTAGTGGGAGTGAGATTAGGCTACGCGTGGGCGGACCCCGTGGCTGCACTGGTGATATCGGCAATCATTCTTCGATGGGGGCTCGGCATTGGGCGTAATGCTCTAAACATTTTAATGGAGGCGAGTCCAGGCCCTAAAGTTTTGGCCGAAATAAATCGGATTAGCATTAGTGTGCCGGGCGTGCTGGGATGTCACCGATGTCGTGCCCGCAGGGTGGGGTCCCGTATATTTGCCGATGTGCACATCTACGTCGACCCAAAGATGAACGTCGATAAAGCGCACGAAGTAGCGACAAAAGTTGAGCACAATTTAAAAACACAAATAGCCGACTTAACTTCTGTAGTCGTACACGTGGAACCAGCTAAGAGGCGTGCACATGACAAAAAGCGTTGAGGAAGTCCGGGCGGAGATCCCTTTTCTGCGCACGGGTATAATCTATTTGGACAATGCTGCAACGACACCCACACCCCAACCCGTTCTCGACGCAATGCTCCAGTACTTCTGCGAGTACAGCGCAAACGTTGGGAGAGGAGTATACAGCGCAGCCAAGCGGGCAACCGTGAAATTCGAAACAACCCGCGAGAAAATAGCTAAGGTGATCAACGCAAAGCCCGAGGAAATCGCCTACACAAAGAACACGACTGAGGCAATAAACATCGTCGCTCAAGGTCTGAAACTGCGAAAAGGGGATAAAGTTGTGACAACGGTGCTCGAGCACCACTCGAATCTACTCCCTTGGCAGCGCCTCGAACGTCAGGGAGTCGAGCTCGAGCTCGTCCCTGTATCGCGCGAATGCTTGATCGACCCAGCTGCAATTGAGGCTGCAATCGATGACAAAACTCGCATTGTGACTACCCATCATGTTTCAAACGTGGTCGGGAGCATCCAGCCGGTGGAGGAGATCTGCAAGCTTGCCCAAGAACGTGGTGCACTTTCCCTCGTCGATGCTGCCCAATCGGTTGGGCACATACCCCTCGAAGTTCGAAAGTTAGGGTGTGATTTCTTAGTAGCGCCTGGGCACAAGGGACTACTTGGGCCACAAGGCACCGGCTTCCTCTACGCTCACGAAGATCTTCTAGCTGGGTTCGAACCGCTCTTGGTCGGAGGGGGCGTCGTCAAGCAGGTTGAGGAACACAAATACGATTTAATTAAACCGCCTCAAATTTTTGACGCCGGGACTCCCAACATCCCGGGCATCATTGGGCTAGGTCGTGCGTGCGAGTACGTGCTTGAGATAGATATCAAGCGAATTGCCGAACGCGAGCGGAAGCTGACCGAGCAAATGCTGAGGATTGTGGATATCGAGCACATCGAGGTTTACGGTCCCCACAACGTCGAGCAACGGGGAGGCGTCGTGAGTTTCAACATCAACGGTTTGGGTCACCACGAGGTTGCATCGATGCTGGAGGAACTCGCTCAAATAGCAGTTCGTTCGGGGCACCAATGCGCTCAGCCGGCCATGCGCCACCTAGGCGTTGATGGAATCGTGCGAGCATCGTTGCACTATTACAATCTGGAGCAGGAGATCGAACGGTTCATAGCTACGCTTGAACAGATTGCACGCGAGTTTGGTAGCTAAAGCTCCATTTTTTACTTCAACCTTGTGGTCCTGTCAAAGCTGAATCAAACCTGTTTCCTTCTCCGTCTTGAGTACAATAAGCGTTCGAGTACTACTCACTCCCGGGATCTTGTCGATCTCGTGCAGTGCAGGATTTCGTTCAGCTTAAGGGTGTCGTCAGTAACCAATTTCACGAAGAGGTCATGTTCCCCGGCAACCTCGTGAATCTCGAGCACCTCGTAACGCTGGCTCAGCTGGGCTATTACCTCTCCACAGGTACCGGGGGAGGTTGAGATGCCCATGAAAGCTTTAAGCTTCTTGCCTACTACCTGCGGGTCGACCACTGCCACGAATTTTCTAACCATGCCCGTATCAACGAGCTTTTTGACGCGCTTGTGGATACCCGAGGAACTAATGCCCAACTAATGCCCAACTTCTCGGCAAGCTTTGCGTATGAAGCTTTAGCATCTTCCTGTAATAGGTTGAGCAACTTTCGATCGATTTTGTCGAGTTCCATAATTTTCACTTTCCTGCCTCTCCAGAGTTTCAGTATAGAGTATTTAGTGAACAATATTTAAATTTTTCGGTTTTTTGGAAATAATATTTACTTTAATATTTAATTAGTAAAATTTATATACGAAAATAAGCCAGTTTAAGCGGGAAATGTATGGGGAAGTTTCCTAAAGCAAAAAGGGCGATCGAGCGACCTGGCGCACGAGGTAAGTTCACCTTTAGATTGAACTCCATGTGGAAACGCTATCTCATGAGCAAACAGCTCTATGGGGGCAAAATATGATCTCGAAACGAGTCAGCGAGATGCTAAGCTCGCGGGTTTCTTACCCGTTTGCCCGCAAATACGCCATCGACGTGGGAAAAGCCATTAACCTCGCCTCCAACGAGAGTCCTTACGGCCCTTCGCCACGCGTACTCCGAGCACTTAAGCAATCGTCAGCGCGTATAGGATCGTATCCAGACCCTCGGGCTTCGAAGCTTAAGCTGGCGATAAGCCGCTACATCGGCGTTGAGCGGGACTGTGTGGCAGTCGGAAATGGTTCAGATGAGATCTTCGATTTAATTTGTAAAGCTTTCGTCGACCCTGGGGATGCGGCATTAATTCCCCTGCCAACTTTCAGCATGTATGAAATTGCTTGTCTCATAAATGGCGGGATGCCAAAGTTCATTGAACTGCCAAATTTCGAATGGCGGACTGCAGAACTTGCACGCGAGATGAGCGCCGTAAAATTGGCTTTCATGGGCAGGCCAAATAACCCTACTGGAAACAGCATAAGCATTCAAGGGTTAAATGAGCTGCTCGGGATGGGAAAGCTGGTCGTTGTGGACGAGGCATACGTTGAGTTTGCTGGTTATTCTATAGCAAAACAAGCCCCGAAAAAAGAGAATCTACTGGTGCTGCGAACGTTTTCCAAAGCGTTTGGACTCGCTGGCCTGCGCGTCGGATATGCCGTAGGAAATCCAAAATTGGTAGAAATACTCGAGATGATTCGCGCGCCCTTTAGCATAAACACTCTAGCGCAAGCCGCGGCGGTAGAGGCCTTGCGCGATAGGCGATATCTACGTAAAGTAGTCACCGCGGTGCGGAAGGAGCGCACTTATTTGCGCTGTGAGCTATCAAACCTTGGAATGCGCGTGTTGCCATCGGATGCCAACTTCCTCATGATTGATGTATCACCTTTGAAAACGGATGCATCCAAAATATGTGAATTTCTAGCCAAACGTAACATCCTAATACGAAATCTCTCTAATTTTCGAGGGGTCGGAACGCGATGGGTTAGGATAACCGTCGGCACCCGACCGCAAAATGAAAAACTCGTGCAAACGCTAAAAAAATTTAAAGGAGGGAGAAAATGAACGTGAAAATTGCCGTACCGAAGGGACACCTAGAAGAAACAAGCGTCAAGTTACTCCAAGATGCGGGAATTGGGGTAATTGGTAGAGATGGACGCCAACTCTTCGCTAAAACAAACGACCCGGAGATTGAACTGGTATTTGTGCGAGCTGAAGACATTCCAGATTTCGTTGCTGGAGAATCGACTGACTTAGGTATCACCGGCTACGACTTAGTGTGTGAGAGTGCCAGTGATGTCGTCGAATTGCTGAACCTATCTTATGGTTTCACCCGCACGGTAGTGGCAGCGAGTGAGAAAAGTGGCATCAAATCGGTGCGGGATATAAAAACAGGAGTGAGGGTCGCAACTGAATTTCCAATGACAGCAAAACAATATTTTGCAAAAAAGGGGATTAAGGTTGAACTCGTCGACGTCACTGGAGCTGCTGAAATATCGCCATTAATAGGATTGGCGGACTTGATCGTTGACATAACAAGCACTGGTACGACTCT